>CADAXH010000001.1 GCA_902791785.1 uncultured Ruminococcus sp.
AGACTTTCAAATCAAAAACAAATTAAAGGCGGACTATTATGGAAAAAATAAGAATACAAGACGATTTGTACAACTATGTAAACCAGGAATGGCTCGAAACAGCAGTTATTCCTGACGGCATGCCGGCTACGGGCGGATTCAACACACTCAATGAAAAAGTTGAGAGTGACCTGATTAATGATTTCAACGAGATGATCAAATCAGGCTCATATGAAAATGATCATATCAGATACGCATGCAAACTCTTCTCTCTTTTCAAGGACACCAAAAGGCGCAACAGAGAAAAAATGCGCCCCGCAATGAAATATCTGAATAAAATAAATAAGATTCAGAACATGACGAGTTTCAACAGAAACCTGAAGGACCTTGTCCTGAACAAGTTGCCTCTGCCTTTTGATCTGGACGTGACGGCGGATCTCAAGAATTCAGTAAACAACTGTCTTCTTCTCAATTCTCCTTCAACTATCCTTCCGGATTCATCCTATTACAAACCGGAAATGGAACAGCAGAAGCAAATGATGCTCGGACTCTGGTCAAACATGGCAAAAATGATATTGGCCGAAACAAAACTCACCCCGGAAGAGCAGGAAGTATATCTGTCCGACACACTTAAATTCGACGCACTAATCGGACCAGTTGTGCTAAGCCATGAAGACATGAGCGACTATGTCAAACTGTTCAATCACGTAAAGACAAGAACGGTATCCAGCATGGTTAAACCGGTCAAATTCAGAAAGCTT
This sequence comes from uncultured Ruminococcus sp., assembly GCA_902791785.1. Classification (GTDB taxonomy): domain Bacteria; phylum Bacillota; class Clostridia; order Oscillospirales; family CAG-272; genus CAG-841. The sequence continues at coordinate 741 of CADAXH010000001.1, forward strand.
CTGACAGACCTGTTCGGAACAGTGCCTGAAGATGTTGTCGTTACGGATCTGAAGTATTTCAAGGAATTCAAAAACATATTCAATGAAGAGAACTTCGAAATGTACAGACACTGGGCATATGTGATTGCTCTTCTTCAGTCCACAAGTTTCCTCAGTGAGCACCTGAGAGAAGTGGGAAGCATGTTCCGCAACGCCCTGATGGGAATTGACAAGGCTATGCCTCTTGAGAAATTCGCTTATAACGTAACAGCTGAAATATATTCTGAACCTGTAGGTTTGTACTACGGAAAGAAATATTTCGGATATGAAGCAAGAAAAGACATTGAGTCAATTGCAAATGATATCATCAAGCAGTACATTGTCAGAGTCAACAACAGCGACATTCTTTCCGAAGAAACAAAGAAAAAAGCAGTTCTGAAACTTGAAAAGATCAATGTCAAGATGGGATTCCCGGACAATGTAGACAAGGTCTATGACTCCTATGTCTTTGATGACAGTACTTCTCTTCTTGATGTTGTCGTAAAAACCAGAAGACTTTTTACTGAACACGAATTTTCAAAACTGTACGAAAAAGTTGACAAGAAGAAATGGCACATGGGCGGACACATCGTCAATGCAATGTACAATCCGACAGACAATGACATAACATTCCCTGCCGCTATTCTTCAGCCGCCTTTCTATTCAATAAAGCAGTCCAGAAGTGCTAACCTGGGCGGCATCGGTGCCGTAATAGGCCATGAGATTTCCCATGCGTTTGACAACAACGGCGCAAAATGCGATGAAAACGGATGTCTGAACAACTGGTGGACAAAAGAAGACTTCAAAAAATTCAAAGCTCGTACAAAAGACATGATAAAGGAATTTGAAGGAATCGAGCTCCCGTGGGGCAAAGTAAACAGTTCATTCATAGTCAGCGAAAACATCGCCGACAACGGAGGCATGGCAGTCACTCTCGATCTGATGAAAAAACTAAAGAATGCTTCCTACGAAGACTACTTTATAACCTGGGCAAAAGTATGGTGTATGAAGGCAAAGCCTGAATACCTGCAGCTTCTGCTTACAGTTGACGTTCATGCGCCTAACATACTCAGAGCAAATATGCCTCCGAGAAACTTCCCTGAATGGTACGATACATTCAAGGTTTCAAACAAAGACAAAATGTATATTTCCCCAAAGAAACGAGTTGTTATCTGGTAAAAAAAGCGAGCCGTCTGACCGACGGCTCACTTTTTTTTACTGGCTTACCAGATGACTCTCTACACCTTTTAAGAACAAATCGCTTATTACCATGGCAAGTTTTTCAATCGGCTCAGTCCTTCCTGTCTGAAGCCATTCCTGGTACACATTAAGCATTCCGGAAATTGAATAATCTACGATAACATTCAATTCATATTCGTTGTAATTGCTTTTGCTCTTGAGTACTTTTTTAGTTTGCTCTTTCAGATATCCTACAATTTTGGACATCAGATGCGAATTCAGATCAGAAGACAGTATTTTTTTGTAGAACTGATAATCCGAGTCCAGAAGCGAAGTAAGTCTGATCAGAACGTTATAGGGGTTATTCATCTCATTGTTCACGTTCAGACCCTTTATTTCAGCTTTGAAGGTCATGAACAGCTCTTCTTCAATTTCACTTATTATCTCGTGAATTCCGGAGTAATTGTTGTAGAAAGTCTTTCTGTTAATGTCTGCTTCCCTGGAAATCTCGGTTATTGTAATATCATTGACGTTTTTCCTTATAAGCAAATCAATAAATGCATTCTTTATCGCTCTTTTGGTTTTTAATGTTCTCTTGTCTGTTTTCTTTTCCATGCTTCACCTTTTTACACAATTATATGAATTCTTGTTGCTTATTGCCCACAATAATATAACATGCCCATAAAATGAACTACGGTTGTAGTATAATACACACATGTGGTTTAGTCAACACAAATTATTGATTGAGAGAGGTTTTTATGCTAACTCTATTTTGCGATTCCGATATGGACATGACTCCGGAGAGCTGTAAAGAATATGGATATAAAATGATAAGTATGCCTTACAGTGTAGACGGCAAAACCGTATACCCCTATGAAGACTACGATGTTTTTGACTCAAAGGCATTCTACGACACACTGAGAGCCGGTTCAATACCGACAACAAGTGCCATTTCGGAAGTAAAATACAAAGAATATTTTGAACCTGAATTTGCTGCCGGAAATGATATTCTCTATGTTCACTTCTCCGCTGCCATGACAATGACTTTTGACAACATGCACAGAGCGGTGGATGAATTGAAAGAGGCATATCCTGACAGGAAATTTTACGAAATTGATACAAAAGGAATAACAATACTGAGCAACCTGATTGCCAAGGAAGTCGGCAGATTGTTCAAAGAAGGAAAAACACTCGAGTATATCCTTGACTGGGCAAAAACTGAAGTTGACCATTATGCAGTATATTTCTTTGCGGATGATCTCAAGTTCTTCAAAAAGAGCGGCAGAGTAAGCGGACTGTCGGCTGCCATGGGCACTATGATTGGAATCAGACCAATCATAAACATGGACGCGAGCGGAAAGATGGACAGCGTCGGAAAAGAAGTCGGACGCGCAAAAGCTCTGAAGCATCTCATTGACACCGTAAAAGAAATCGGTGATCATCCACAGGACTACAAGATTATAATAGGTCACACAGATGCGCTTGAACTTGCAGAAACACTTGCAACAATGCTTAAAACTGAATTTGGTGATAACATAGATTATGACATAGTCGTGACAAACCCTACAACAGGTTCTCACTGCGGTCCGAATTCGGCAGGAATTGCATTCCATTCAAAACACAGATAAGTAAAAATATGGGTGAGATCAATTCGGTCTCACCTTTTATTTTGTTCTTTCTTTTACTCTTCCAGACAATAGTACATGTATTCGCCTATGTCAATTGAACCATCCTGGTATTCTACCTCTATGTATTCGATGTCAATGCGCTTGAGATCCTTGCACTGTCCGATCAGTTTTTTGTTCAGCCTGATTCTGTCACCCGGCCCGAAAGGCCCGACAATTTCAACACTGAAAAAAACTGAGCCTGTCTCTTCGTCTGCAATATCCTCATCATTCCCGTCTGCAAAATACACATTAAATCTTACTGCTTTTATCGTCTTCCCGGTTCTGTTTGTTGCGTTGAAACTGAAGTATACCTTACCGATTGAATTCTTTGAAAAGCCAAATGAACTGGATCCCATCATTTCTCTCATATCAACCGCATGATCACTGCACCTGTTTGTGTTTTCTTCCACTTCTTTGAAGCATCCCTGTACAACACAGGTGTGCTCAATGCAGTATTCTCCGCCTTCTATACGAAGATTTTCACAATAATAATCCTTGCACTTATGAGAGTCGCAGTAATGGTTGTTTCTGCCTTTTGAATTAAGGCATCCATCGACTTCACAGGTGTGCTTTTTGCAATACTCTCCACCTTCAACTCTTTCGTATTCACATTTGTTGAATCGACACTTGTCTTTGTTCTGAACGCCATTCATTATTCCCGCAATACTACCGAAAGCTATGGATGCAAGAAAAAAAGCAACAACAATAATTTCCACTAAAGGCGGAACTTTTCTTTTCTTTTTCTGTCCGAGCATTTCCCGAACCTGACCCTGATCCGCAGGTACCTCGTTATGCTGCAAAACATCCTTTTTGTCTCTGACTATTTTGGCTCCGCAGTTTGGACAGAGTATTGCATCGTCGTCAACTATCTTTTTTCCGCATTTGATGCAAACCATGAGAATGAGTCCTTTCTGAAAAATGAAACATCTTAATTCTTAATTATTATTATATCATATTATTATTTCAATACAATGTTCAGTTGTGATTGACTTAACGCAAAAAAAAGACACAGAACCATAGTGATTCTGTGCCCGTGATTGTTTATCCGGAATTATTTATTGAGCAGTTTTGCAACTTCGTCGTCGAGGTTGTCAACTCTCTTTTCAATTCCTTCACCCTTATTGTAAATAACAAATCCAGTAATCTTGATGCTGCCGCCGAAAGCCTTAGCTGTCTGCTCAACATATTTACCTACTGTGAGAGAATCGTCTTTGATGTATGCCTGATCAACAAGGCAGTTCTCTTCATAGTATTTTCCAAGACGACCAACAGCCATCTTTTCGATGATTGCTTCAGGCTTGCTTGCGTTCTTAGGATCGTTCTTGATCTGTTCAGAAATGATTTCCTTTTCCTGTGCAATAACAGAAGCGGGAACTGAATCTCTGTCAAGATAAGGAGTTGTTGAGAAAGCGCCGAGCTGGAGTGCGATATTCTTAGCGAATTCAGCAAATCCAGGATTGCTCTTTGCCTTTTCATCAGCATCGAATTTAACGATAACGCCTGTTGCACCATTTCCGTGAACATAAGTTGTTGTTGTTCCTTCAACTACTACAAAACGTCTTACGTCGATCTTTTCTTTTATTGTGAAGATCATGTCTTTAACTTTTTCTTCAACAGTGAATTCTGTTCCATCAAACTTCTCTGTTTTGAGAACGTCGATGTCAGCAGGATTATTCTCGAGTATTGTACGGAGAAGACCATTTACAAATTCAACAAAAGTAGCGTTCTTTGCAACGAAGTCTGTCTCTGAGTTAACTTCAACCATAGCAACCTTGTCGCCCTTAGACATGACAGCAACAAGTCCGTCTGCTGCAACTCTGTCAGCTTTCTTAGCAGCTACAGCCAGACCTTTTTCTCTGAGAATTACAATTGCAGCTTCTTCATCGCCGTTTGTTTCAACAAGAGCTCTTTTGCAGTCCATAAGACCAGCACCTGTTTTGTCTCTAAGTGCGCCAACCATAGCGGCTGTGATTTTTACATCTGCCATTTTATATTCCTCCAATTAGTTTTGAATTATTCAGCTGCTTCTTCAGCTGCTTTTTCTGCCTCAGCTTCTTCTGCTGTTACAACTTCTTCTGTTTCAGCATCTTCAGCCGGAGTGTTCTGTTCGCCCTGTCTGCCTTCAATTACTGCATCAGCAAGAACAGAAGCAATGAGCTTGACGGCACGGATAGCGTCGTCGTTTCCAGGGATTACATAGTCTGCATCGTCAGGATCGCAGTTTGTATCAACGATAGCGATTACCGGAATTCCGAGTTTCTTAGCTTCGAGAACTGCATTGTGTTCCTTGTGAGGGTCAACTATGAAAATTGCCTGAGGAAGACCCGGCATTGTCTTGATACCGCCGAGGTTGCGTTCGAGATCTGATTTCTCTTTGAGGAGCTGAGCTACTTCTTTCTTTGGAAGCAGTGCAAATGTTCCGTCTTCTTCCATCTTTTCAAGAGCTTCAAGACGTGTGATGCTCTTCTTGATTGTCTGATAGTTTGTGAGCATACCGCCGAGCCAACGTGTATTTACATAATACATTCCGCAGCGTTCTGCTTCTTCTTTAACAGCATCAGAAGCCTGTTTCTTTGTTCCTACAAAGAGAAGGTTTCCGCCGTCTGTTGAGAGTTCTCTGACAAAACTGTAAGCTTCTTCAATTTTGGCAGCACTCTTTTCGAGGTTGATGATGTAAATTCCATTTCTTTCGGTGAAGATATATTCCTGCATTTTAGGATTCCATCTTCTTGTGTGGTGTCCGAAATGTACACCTGCTTCAAGCAACTGCTTGAGTGATACTACTGACATAATATCTTTCTCCTTTAATTTTGGTTTTTTCCTCCACAATTTGTTTTCCTATATCTGCAAACTCAATTGAGCACCGGGCAGATATACAGACTGTGTGTGAAGTGACTTCCGTCTCGCGAAAGCCGTGTCATTTTATCATAAATAATTGCGACACGCAATATATATTTTATTATTTTTCTTTAGTTTTTGTTATTTTTTTGTTTTTTTCCCACAACCTGGTACATTTTCTCATTTGAAACAGCCGTTGTGACATGCAAATAATTGCCAACAATGACAGACAATTCATCAACCGGAAGCAAATCAACGAAAAGACTGTTGTCAATGCTTCCGTGGTGCGAGTTGATTTTTTCTCTGCTCATACCATGGGCAATCGTCAGACTTCCACCAGGCTTCAGGCATGAAGACAGATTCTCTATCAGTTTTTCCGGGTCAGCAAAATGAGGAAAAGCATTATATACAACTATGTTGTCATATGTATTTTCGAAATTGTGGATGACAGCATCATCGCAAATGAATTTTATGTTATGACCATTGAATTTGTCCCTGGCAATCCTAATCATTTCCGGAGATAAATCTATTGCTGTAATTTCCGTAACTCCTCTTTTTAAATAATACGGAATCAGAACTCCCGTTCCGCATGCCACATCAAGCACCTTGTTTCCTTTTTTTATTCCGGCATTCTCCATGATCAGTCCGACAATTCCGTCGTCAATTATCATGCCATCATCCCAGTGACCTGCAAGCGAATCAAAAAAGGATTTCACCTTATTTTTATCAATCATGTTTACTCCCTCAAAACAAAAAGGAGGCTTGCGCCTCCCAGTTTTGTGTTGTTAGTTTTTATCCCTGTGCTGAGTTGTTAATGGCGTCAAGAATGTCCTTTTCAAGCTGTTCAAGCTGAGCTGACAACTGCTTAATGTCATTTGTAGTAGCAAGATTTGAAGTGAACTTGACAACATAAGTCTTAACAATGTTCTCAACTTCTTTCGCAGTAAGGGTGTTGCCTTCACCCGGAGTGTGCTCCTTAAGAGCATCTTCAACTGCCTTCTGAACGTCTGTTCTTGTCAGGGTAGGCTGAGAAGAAATTGCTGTGTTGACAGCATTGTTAACAACTACAGTAAGCTTCTGGACCAGTTCGTCAGTGTCTATTGTGACATTTGTCGTGGTGCCTGCTGAAGTACCGAGTGTATCCTTGACTGCATCAGCAACTGCCTTCGCAATAGCGTCAGAATCCGGTTTCGAGTTTTTAATTACATCTATCAAGTCTTCATTGGATTTGATCATTGCCTCGCATGCTGCCTGCTGTTTGGCGCTTGCTTCTTTTGCAGATCTGACAACAGATACAAATGTACCAATCATTACGCCTGCAAGTACGGCAATTACAATAACTACAATTATGAGTTGCAGAAGAGTGAATCCACTTTTCTTTCCTTCCATATCGTCCTCCAGAAGAATAGTTTTCTTTTTTGCGAACTGGTGAAACATCTACACCATTTCATTATAATTATATTATGTCTTCACAACAAAAATGCTACATTTTGTATCATTTTTTGTATATTTTAGTATATAGGGAGATTTTTTACCATATTGTACTGAATGTTGTCTATTATGATTATCAGTCTCTGTGCGTTTTTATCAACCTGGTATTTGCATTCAACGCTCGTTCCGTCGCTGTATTTCAGATAAACAGTTCCGCCGTATCCTTTCCAGGTTCCTGTTATTATCTCCTGACCCAGACGCATTTCAAACTTAAAGTTGTTGTCATAGCTGAAATTGAGCATCATAACGCCTGAAGCGCCGTTGCTTATCCATGCTCCTTTGAGTTTTGCGTCATTAGATTTGCTCTCCGACGGATAGTTTGTCAGTTCAAATGTCAGTGTATAGTCACTCTGATTCTCTTTTCCACCAAAAAACGAATAGCCGCTGATTTCTTTGCAGTACATCAGCATTGATTCACCGGTGTCATCGAATGTCGGAACAAATACTGCCACCGATGTTACACCTGTTGCGAGCGAGAAGAAAGAACATGTTATTTCTCCGTTCTCTGCAATTTCATACCTTCCGCAACTCTTGAATTCGTGTCTGAACTCATCTTTGCTTCCGCCGTATATTACTCCTGATTCAAACAGAAAATTGGATGCGGAACAGTTCATGGTCGGGTCATCAGACTTGACCACTTTCCACAGACGGCACAGCTGCTGTTCAATCTGCTTCGGATCAACGACTGGTTCCTCTGTTGTTGTCTCTTCCTCTGTGGTTGTTGTTTCTTCAGTTGTAGTTACTTCTTCGGTTACAGTTGTAACTTCAACTGTTGTTGTTTCTTCTGTTGTAATCTTTTCTGACTCAGTTGTTTCTGTTGCAATGTCCGCTGTTTCAGAAACGCTTGTAGTTTCTTTGGTTATAACAGGTTCTGTACTTTCTTCTGTTTTCTTTCCTGCGCAGCCAAACAGCATTACGAGAAATGCAGCCGACAAAATTATTGCAAATGCTTTTTTCATAGTATTTTCCTTCTTTCCATTATGCTAATTCGACGAAAAAAGCAATCCGGAATCTCACGGATTTGTTGTCTACATGAATTATATACTTAATATGTTTTTTCTTCAATCCCGAATTCATTTTTCTCCAAAATATCAATTTCGCTATTGTAAATTATCCGAACTTGATATAAAATATCTCCGTATGGAAATTTTAAGTTCCAAAATACAATCTTGGAGGATTTTTTATTATGGCAGTAAGAGTTGCTATAAACGGATTTGGCAGAATCGGAAGACTTGCATTCCGCCAGATGTTCAATGCTGAGGGTTATGAAATCGTTGCTATCAACGACTTGACAAGCCCAAAGATGCTCGCGCATCTTCTTAAATATGATACCGCTCAGGGCGGATACATGGGAAGAATCGGTGAAGGACTTCACACAGTTGATTCAAAAGAACCGGTTTTCGAAGAAGATGGAAAAACAGTAAAGGTTCCCGGCTCAATCACAGTTGACGGAAAAGAAATCACAATATATGCTATGCCTAAGGCACAGGATCTCCCGTGGGGCGAACTTGATGTTGACGTAGTTCTTGAATGCACAGGATTCTATACATCCAAAGCTAAATCACAGGCTCACATCGATGCAGGTGCTAAGAAAGTTGTTATTTCAGCTCCCGCAGGCAATGACCTTCCTACAATCGTATACAGCGTAAATGAAAAGACACTTACAAAAGATGACACAATCATTTCTGCTGCTTCTTGTACAACAAACTGCCTTGCTCCTATGGCTAAGGCTCTCAATGATTATGCTCCTATCCAGAGCGGTATCATGAGCACAATCCATGCTTACACAGGCGACCAGATGATTCTCGACGGTCCTCATCGTAAAGGCGACCTCAGAAGAGCTCGTGCAGGCGCTGCAAACATCGTTCCTAACTCAACAGGCGCTGCTAAGGCAATCGGCCTTGTTATCCCGGAACTCAACGGCAAGCTCATCGGTTCAGCTCAGCGTGTTCCTGTTCCGACAGGTTCTACAACAATTCTCACAGCTGTAGTTAAGAAAGCTGACGTTACAGTTGAAGGAATCAACGCTGCTATGAAAGCTGCTTCAAATGAATCATACGGATACAATGAAGATCAGATCGTTTCTTCTGACGTTATCGGCATGAGATACGGTTCACTCTTTGATGCTACACAGACAATGGTATCAAAGATTGCTGACGACCTCTATGAAGTACAGGTTGTTTCATGGTATGACAATGAAAACAGCTACACAAGCCAGATGGTCAGAACAATCAAATATTTTGCTGAACTCAAATAATCTGAATTTACTTTATAAATATGGCAGGCTGATGTCTGCCATATTTTTTGGAGAATGCCATGAAAAAATATGTTTTTAGAGAAGCTCTTCCCGTCTGGGCCAAAGGCAGGGAAAAAGAAATGAATTTGTGGCTCGACTTTGAAGCAACGGTGCCAAAGAGCGACAACTGCGTTCTTTGCCTGACAGGGAGCACAAACTATTCCATCAGAGTAAACGGCGAGTTTTTTGCATTTGGCCCCGCCAGATGCGGAAAAGGATTCTACAGGGTCGATGAACTGGATCTTTCCAAAGTACTGACTGAAAAGCAGAACAAGCTGACCATCAGGGTTGCAGGATACTATTTCGCTTCATTCTATACTTTTGAACAGGATTCTTTTCTCTGCGCTGAAGTAGTTGAAAACGGAAAGGTTATACTGTCAACCGGACACGGCGGTTTTGAATGTTCAGCTGTACCTGAATACGAGCAGAAGGCTCAGAAGTTCAGTTTGCAGAGAACATTTGTGGAAACATACAATATAGGAGCACCTGCTCTTCCCAAGCCTGAACTGGCAGTTTATCCACATAAGGAGTACATATTCCGCGATTCCGATTACAATACATACTTCCCCGTATATGCTGACAGAATTATAGCAAAAGGACAGTTTCATGTAGGCGACCACAAAAGCGAATTCAGGTATCCCTACTACATAAACAGGAATGATTACAAAGCATATTTCAGAGAACCTGAAACAGATGTTGCACTGATTTCGAGAAATATCGACCAGGATTCACTTGAAGACTACACTGCAGATGTATGCGGTGCACGTCTGAATGAAGGCGAATACTACATGATTAAAATGCCTTACAATGTTACAGGCATGATTTCCATCACAGTTGACTGCGAAGGTGAGTGTGAACTTCTAATAAGACATGACGAACTTCTGAGAGAAGGTCCGAAAACAAATATCAACTGGCGTGTTTCAAACACACTTGCCAACAACCTGATAAGAATCAAAGGAAAAGGAACGCACCGGATTGAAACTCTTGAACCTTATACTATGCAATATGTTGAAATATATGCGCTAAAAGGTTCATTTACACTCAAAGACTATCACATCATCTTTTTCGGAGCAGACGAACCGAATGTCAGATACAACGGAAAGGATGAGATTGTCCAAAAGATATTTGATGCAGCTGTAATGACATACAGGGAGAACACTTTCACCGTATTCATGGACTGCCCGGAAAGAGAAAGAGCAGGCTGGCTGTGCGACAGTTTCTTCACGTCAAGAGTTGAAAAGACTCTATACGGAAAGAGCACGATAGAGCATGTTTTCCTGGAGAATTTCCTTCTTCCGGATAAATTCGATGACATTCCTGAAGGTATGCTGCCAATGTGTTACCCAGGTGATTCATTCACAAAGCAATATATAAATACCTGGGCAATGTGGTATGTAATCGAACTGAAAGAATACTATGACAGAACACGGGACAAAGCTTTGATAGACCAGGCAAAGGAACGGGTGTACAGACTTAAATCCTGGATTGAACAGTACATAAACGATTCCGGACTGATTGAAAAGATTCCTGGATGGACTTTCGTTGAGTGGTCGCATGCCAATGACCTGACAATGGACGTCAACTACCCTGTCAACATGGTTTACTCAGGAATGCTCGAAGCCATGGCATCTCTGTACGGAGACAAAGCATGTCAAAAGCAGTGCGAAGAAATCCGGAAGACTATAAACGAACAGGCGCTGATTGGTGACTTCTACTGCGACAACGCAGTCAGGGACGAAAACGGCAATCTCAAATTGTCGGGCGAGATAACGGAAGTCTGTCAGTATTATGCATTTTTCTTCAATGTGGCAACAAAAGAAAAGAATCCAAGACTGTGGAATATTCTTATCAATGATTTCGGTCCCGATCGTGCTGAAAAAGGTCTCTGGAAAGAAATCTGGCCTGCCAATGCATTCATAGGAAACTACCTGAGACTGGAAATACTTTACAGAAACAAATTCTATGAAACTTTGCTCGAGAACATCAAAGGATATTTCCAAGCAATGGCCGAACAGACGGGAACCCTCTGGGAGTATATGGCTCCACAGGCAAGCTGCTGTCATGGTTTTGCATCTCATGTCCTCTACTGGCTTGACGGCATGGGAATGATTGACCATAACTGATTCATATTTGTTCAAACAGAAGCGCTGTATTTCCGGTGCTTCTGTTTTTGCATTTTATGCATTTTTTGTTGCATAAATGAATAAAACGTGATACAATACCTTATATATATAACAGAGGATGTTTTTCGGATGCGTGCTGATGTATTTTTGTATAAAAGTGGTATAGCAAAAAGCAGAACATCTGCCCAGTCATACATAGAATCAGGCGTATTGTATAAAGGAAAAAGAATAGACAAGCCTTCATTTGACATTCCCGATGACACCTGCCCTGACGAGATTACCATATTGAGTCCGGCAAAATATGTCGGAAGAGGCGGTCTTAAACTGGAGAAAGCGATTGAATATTTCGGAATTGACGTCAAAGAAAAAACTGTTGTCGATCTTGGCGCTTCTACGGGAGGATTCACTGACTGCCTTCTTAAAAGCGGCGCTTCAAAAGTATATGCTGTTGACGTAGGGCACGACCAGCTTGACTCTTCCCTTTGCTCAGACAAAAGGGTAATAAATCTCGAGGGGACGGATGCCAGAACAATAACCGGGCAAATGTTCACAGAAGACATTTCAATTATCTGTTCGGATCTGTCTTTCATATCTCAGACAAAAGTATTTGCCGCAGTTTCTGATGTTCTGACCGACGGAGGATTGTTCGTCAGCCTCATAAAGCCACAGTTTGAAGCGGGTCACATTCACGCAAAAAACGGAATAATCAAGGATGTGAAAATTCATTTATCAGTAATTCACAACATAATAGAAGAAGCAGAAAAATATAATCTCTATGCGGAGAATTTCACAATATCGCCTGTAAAGGGCGGAGACGGAAACACTGAATATCTCATTCTTTTGAAAAAGAACGGAAAAAGAATGGTTTCAGAAGAAAATATATTAAACACAGTTAAAAGCGAGGGCAAAAATGGAAGAAAGAATTAAGAGCGCTGCCATCTTTCCAAACCCGGACAAAGACCCGGATTTTTCTTACACCAAGGAAGCGGTAAGAGTACTCACGGCGGCAGGAATCAAAGTTTGTGCAGACAGAAGATATCACTACTCTATAGGGGAAAGACCCGGCGCAGTTGAGTACTACACATATATTGAAGACATGCTCAATGCTTCAGATTTTATAGTTGTACTCGGAGGTGACGGAACAATCCTGGAAATATGCGAAAGAGCCGCTCTTCACGAACTGCCAATAGTGGGCATTAACCTCGGCCATCTCGGATTTCTTGCAGCTGTAGAAAAAGACAACCTGGAAGAACTTTCCAAACTTGCAACCGATGAATACACCATTGACGAGAGAATGATGATGGAAATCCAGATTAGGGACGGAAGCATAACAAGAGAACTCTGCGCACTGAATGACATAGTTGTATCAAGCAGCGTGAGTTCAAAAATTGCAAGTTTTGAAATATGCTGCGACGGATATTCCGCCATTGATCTGAAGGCGGACGGCATCATAGTTGCAACCCCCACAGGCTCAACCGCTTATTCACTTTCAGCAGGCGGCCCTGTCATCGACACTTCAACTGAGACTTTCTGCGTCACACCAATCTGTCCGCACTCATTCTCTTCAAGGCCCGTTGTCTTCTCAGGAAACTCTTCCCTGACGATCAAGGGATCAACACAGTACAAACAAACGGATATCTGCGTTTGTGCAGACGGCAAGGAAGTATTCAAAGTCTCAGAAAACGCAGTGGTTGAAGTAATAAAGAGCGATTTGATAACAAGGCTCATAAGACTTGGCAGAAACCGTTTCTATGACATATTAAGCACAAAAATGTTCGGAAAGTGATAATAAAATATGAAAAACAGCAGACACGCAAAAATACTTGAAATAATAAGCAACGAAGACATTGATACACAGGAACTGTTGTCACAGAGACTGAGAGAATGCGGTTATGACGTCACCCAGGCCACTGTATCAAGAGACATCAACCAGCTTGGTCTTCTGAAAAAGCCCGGTGGCATTAATCACTATAAATATGTGGCTCCAGAATCAAAAGAGACAATTTTCGAGTCAAAATACAACAGCATTCTGAGAGAGACTGTCACTTCTTCCGACTATGCAGGCAACATAATAGTAATCAAGACGTTTCCGGGTATGGCAAACGCTGCTGCTGCAGCAATTGACCATGTTGCCAAGAACAGAATTGTGGGCAGCCTTGCAGGAGATGATACTATATTCATCGTTACAAAAACAGAAGAAGAAGCGCTTTTCTTCTCAAACCAGATCAATGAATCTCTGAAAAAATAATTACCAGAAGGATTAAACCATGTTATCTGAGCTGCAGATAAACAATATAGCCATAATCAAGGAGCAAACTTTAAAATTTGCTCCTGGTTTTAATGTTCTGACCGGCGAAACCGGTGCGGGAAAATCCATAATCATAGGCTCGGTCGGCCTTATCACCGGAGCTAGGGCATCGAGAGAGAGTCTGAGGTCCGGAGAAAAGAAAGCAGTTGTCACCGCATTATTCACAGACATCAGCAGCCACACGCAATCACAGCTTGAACAATTCGGAATAACAGTCGAAAACAACGAACTCTCCATTTCCAGAGAGATAAATGAATCAGGCAACGGAGCTGCAAGAATAAACGGCAAATCAATACCGGTTTCCCAACTGAAAGACATTACTCCTCTTCTCATCAACATCCACGGGCAGCATGCCAGCCAGGCATTGCTCGATGAAGAAAACCACATCAAATACCTTGACGAATTTTCAGATGTTGAAAAAGAGCTCAGTGATTACTCTGTGCTTTTTTCCAAAGCATCGGATATAAAGTCAAGAATTGCCGATCTCACCAAAGACACCAGAGAAAAAAACAGACGGATCGAAATGCTGAAATTTCAGATTGGTGAAATCGGGGATGCATCTTTGAAGTCCGGCGAGGAAGAAGAACTTGACAGACTGAGAATCAAAGCGGAAAATGCTGAAAAGCTCTCCAAATACGCCAAATTCGTTTATAAGGCACTCTACAGGAATGAAAAAGGAAATTCCGCATCAGACCTTGCTGTAAAAGCTACCGAAGCACTGGGCGCTTTGAGCGATGTTCTTCCCAAGTCCTCTGAGTATTCAGACTATCTGACAAATTTCACTTACATGTGCGAAGACATTGCAGAGACCGTCATGAAAGAATGCGGAACAGACATCAAGGATCCAGAAAAGCTTCTTGATCAGATTGAATCAAGACTTGATTTAATAAGAACACTGAAAAGAAAATACGGAAACACCGTAGAAGAAATAGTCGAATTCAAGGACAAAGCCGAAAAAGAACTGAACACACTGGAAACGGCAGATGACACGATTGTTGACCTGAAAAACGAGCTTGATACTATTACCAAAGAAATGGCTTCCATTTCGACTGTCATATCAAAGAAAAGAAGGATGGCGGCAGATGCACTGGAAGAACGGATGACAAAGGAGCTTATGTTCCTGGAAATGAATAAGGTTCGTTTTTCAGTAGACATGGCCAAATCTGATATTTACAGGCCCGACGGGACAGATGTTGTAAGATTCCTCATTTCTGCTAATGCCGGGGAGCCTCTCGCACCTCTTGCGAAAATCGCTTCAGGCGGCGAACTGTCGAGAACCATGCTCGCATTAAAGAGTGCCCTTTCAGACAAAGAAAAAACCCCAACCCTGATTTTCGATGAAATAGATACCGGAATATCCGGCAAGACATCGTACAAGCTTGGAGTCAAACTGAAATCGTGTTCAGAAACAGCTCAGGTCATCTGCGTCACCCATTCTCCCCAGATTGCTTCTCAGGCGGACTGCCACATGCTTGTTTCAAAACATGAAGAAAACGGCAGGACCCTGACAGTTGTCAAAGAACTTAACAAAGAAGGAAGAATCAGGGAAATTGCGAGAATAATAGGATCTGAGAAAATCACCGACAAGACGCTTAAAGCTGCTGAAGAAATGCTTTGCGAAAACAAATAGTAAAACGGGGCTACACAAGTAGCCCCACTGTTTTTAATTGTCTGTTTCGCTTTTAATTAGTTCTGGTCAATATAATAGACACGCATAGTTATATTTTTGTCCATAATTACTACTACTGCAGGAATCTTTGCCTGTTTACCAGGAATTGTAGGAGAAACGATTGATACTTTTGTTCCCTCTACATATCTCATTCTGTACATAGGAGCAACTTGGTGGCCGTCAGTGTTGTCTAAATACTGAATTGTAAGCCAATAATACTCTGGTTCTTTTTCTTCGGTTGTTGTTTCTTCTGATGTAACTTCCTCAGTTGTTGTTTCTTCGGTCGTTGTTTCTTCAGTTGTTGTTTCTTCAGTTGTTGTCTTTTCTGTTGTAGTTACTTTTTCAGTAGTTGTTGTTACTTCAGTTGTTACTACAGTTGTAACATCCTCTTTTGTAGTTGTTTCAACAGTTGTTGTTTCAGTTGTAACATCCTGTTTGTTTCCGTTGCAGGAAACGACAACCAATACAACAAGACATACTGCCATAACCAAAGCGAATACCTTAACAATTGACTTCATTATTAATATCTCCTTAACGTTAATGATTTTGCTTTTGAAACCCAATCTATCTTCAACCAATCACGAATATGGTGTGAATTTCTTGCGGTCACATATCGATACGTGTATATTATAATCATAAAGTTTTATAAAAGCAACAAGAATTTTTATTTTTTTGCAACTTAATTGCATAATTGTTGACTTTTTTGTTTACATAATGATATAATTCTCGCGTCAGCGATGATGAAGAGAGTAAATGCATCTGATGTTTCAGAGAGTTGCCGGTCGGTGAAAGGCAATAACAGCTGTGCATTGAAGTACACTTCTGAGCTGTGCATTGAAACAACAGTAGGTGCACCGGGGTTGCCCGTTACAGCATATGAGTCTTAGACTCAGTGAGGCATTTGCCGCGAGACAAATGCAAAATGAGGTGGTAACACGAGAATTCGTCCTCTGCTCTTTGCAGGGGACATTTATTATTTTTTTGAAAGGATTCAGACAATGGACATTTTACAGGAATTCAGAGACAGAGATCTTATAGCGCAGACAACAGATATTGATGCAATTGAAAAAGCATTTGCAGAAGGTCCTGTCACATTTTATATCGGATTTGACCCGACTGCCGACAGTCTTCATGTCGGTCACTTCCTTCAGATGAAAATCATGTCGCACATGCAGAAAGCAGGAAACAAACCGATTGCCCTGTTCGGCGGCGGTACCGGAATGATCGGAGATCCTTCTGGAAAATCTGACATGAGAAAAATGCTGACAAAAGAAACGATTCAGCACAATGTTGACTGCTTTAAGGTACAGATGGCAAAATTCATTGACACAAGCGATGGAAAAGCAATTTTCGTCAACAATGCAGACTGGCTTCTCGACCTCAATTACATCGAGTTTTTGAGAGAGGTTGGAATTCACTTCTCCGTCAACAGAATGCTCACTGCTGAATGCTACAAGTCCAGAATGGAAAAAGGACTCACTTTCCTTGAATTCAACTACATGCTCATGCAGAGTTACGATTTCTACAAGCTCAACGAAATGTACAACTGCAGACTTGAATTCGGCGGAGACGACCAGTGGTCCAACATAATCGGAGGCGTTGAACTTCTCAGAAGAAAGAAACAGGTTGACGCATTCGGTATGACATTCAAACTCCTTACAAACAGCGAAGGCAAGAAGATGGGCAAAACAGAAAAGGGCGCTGTTTGGCTCGATGCCGAGAAGACAACTCCTTATGAGTTCTTCCAGTACTGGAGAAATGTCGGTGACGCTGATGTAATCAAGTGCATGAAGATGCTTACGTTCATTCCCGTTCCGGAAATCAACGAGTACAAGAAACTTGAAGGGTCATCTGCCATCAATGAGGCAAAAGAAAAACTCGCTTACGAGCTCACACTGCTCATCCACGGAAAAGAAGAGGCAGACAAAGCGCTTGCCACAGCAAAAGACGTGTTCTCTTCCGGAAAGACCAGCGAAGATATGCCTACAACAGAAATACCCGAATCAGATCTCACAAACGGACAGATTGGTATTCTTGATCTTCTCACAGCAGGCAAACTCGCAGTATCAAGAAGCGAAGCCAAGAGACTTATCATGCAGGGCGGCGTAGCTGCTGGGGATGACAAAGTTGAAGACTTTAACCTTGCGATAGATGCAGAAAAGCTTAAAGGCCAGGGACTGGTTGTAAGAAAAGGCAAGAAAGTATTCCACAGATTCATTGTCAAGTAAAAAACGAAAAAACACAGGTGCTGTTTTCACTGCAGTTGCAGTTAGACAGCACCCTTTTTCTATCAAGCCATATACTATTCTTTCAAAGATTTGCGGAGAGCAGCAAATTTCGGAGATTTCTGATCAAGTTCTGCAAATGAACTCTCTGACGGAATATCTTTCATTCCGGATTCCATGAAGTTTCTCAGAACTCCCACGAGAACAAACGGACGGATGAAATTAGAATGGATGAATGCCCAGATTATAAGTCCTATCACTGCTGCAATTATGAGCATAAGTGTTGTGGGATTGGTCAGCAGCTCATGTATTTCAATATTTTCACGTGTTGACAATTCTGCAAGTTCGCTTGCCAGTTTTGCAAAAGAATTAGGCATTGCCTGAAAAATTAGATACGAAATTCCGAAGAATGGACCTCCTACCAGTACGAGAGAAGCAAGTCCCATGCCGAATATGCGGCCGACGTTCTTTGCAAAGGATTTTCCGTGTTTGAAGAAAAGAACTGCACCTTCAAGAGTAGCCTTTGCACTGCTTGTATCTTTTCTGAAGAACACCCAGCCGAGACAGCAGTCGCACATGTATGAAACTATTGTCTGGATAGCACTTGATATGGCTGAACCTACGGCGCCGCCTGTATCTCCGCCTATCGCATTGCCAAGTGCAGTAATACCGCGTCCAATCTGATTGAAGATTGCCTTGATCACTTTTGTCACTGCAAATAATGCGGCAACTGTAGCAAATCTTTCTTTTACTACTTTTTTGCCCTCTTTGTAGACATTGTCCGGAAGCTTGTTTTCAGCTATTCCGTAAGTCATCATGGCAATTTGACCGGCCTTTATTGCATAAGAAATAAAGTGACCTACAAATGCCGCAATAACTATTCCTACAAACAAACCGATTACCATTCCGAGCATTCCCATGCTGTTCACTTTGTCCATTATGAGGAATCCTGCAGTTGCAAGTCCGGCTACCACAGCCAGTGTAATGAGATCGATAAAGAGTTTGTGGATGGAAAAACACAACGTTTTCTTGTACAATTCTTTGTTGCTCATTTGAATAATTACTCCTTTTGGATATTTCTTTATTTTTTCCCGACTGTTCTTGTCAGGTATTCAACTATTTGACATCAACAATCATGTTTTCTCCGTCGGAGTCAACAATGACTTTTTTAAGTTTTTTCTTGTATCCGGCAATCAGTTTTTCCGCAGCGATGTCCTCAATGTTCTTTGTTATGTACCTGCGCATGTTTCTTGCGCCGAATTTTGGGGAATAAGACTTCTCTGCTATGCACTCAATTGCTTTAT
Source organism: uncultured Ruminococcus sp. (assembly GCA_902791785.1). Taxonomy (GTDB): domain Bacteria; phylum Bacillota; class Clostridia; order Oscillospirales; family CAG-272; genus CAG-841. Next base: position 19,859 of record CADAXH010000001.1, read on the forward strand.
CTGTCCAGGTTATGGTCAGTCCTTTTCCGTCAAGAGCTGTTCTGAGATCACCCATCATTATTTCAGCAATCTTCTTGAAGTCTTCTTTGTCAAGGGATCTGAATGTGATGATTTCATCGACCCTGTTTATAAATTCCGGTCTGAGGAATTCGAGAAGGGCCTTCTCTGTTCTGTTTTCGGAAATCTGTTCGGTTGTTGCGCCGAATCCGGTCGAATTCATTCCTGTAGAACTGCCTGCATTTGTAGTCATGACTATAATACAGTTGTCAAACTTGACTTCAACTCCTCTGGCGTCTGTTACTCTTCCGTCATCCAGAATCTGGAGTAAAATATTCAGGACATCGGGATGCGCCTTTTCTATTTCGTCAAACAATACGATTGAATATGGCCTTCTTCTGATTTTCTCAGTCAGCTGTCCGGCATCGTCGTAACCGACATATCCCGGAGGTGAACCGATAAGTTTTGAAACCGTGTGCTTTTCCATGTACTCGCTCATGTCGAGTCTTATCATGGACTCGGGTGAGCTGAACAAATCGTTTGCAAGAACTTTCACAAGCTCCGTCTTGCCTATTCCTGTCGGTCCGGCAAAAATGAAAGAAGCCGGTTTTCTCTTATATGAAACGCCTGCCCTGCTGCGCTTGATTGCTCTTACAACAGCGTCAACAGCCTTGTCCTGGCCTATAATTCTGGCCTTGAGTCTGTCTGCTAGTCCGTTCAGTCTTTCAAATTCGTTTTCTGTTATGGATCCCGCAGGAACACCTGTCCAGACTTCAATTACATGAGCCAGTGCATCCATGCTGAGTTCAATCGTCGACATTTCGACTTTGAGTTTTTCGTACTCTTCTTCGTTCTTGAGAGTCTCGGATTTCAGTTCCGCAACTTCAGCGTATCTCTTGTTTGTATCCTCTTCTTTTTCGTCCTTTTCGGGCTGTTTTTCTTCGAGTTCCTTTTCTTTTGCCTTCAGTTCCTCAAGTTTTTTCTCAACCTCCGACACCCTTGAAAGAACAGGAGAATTAAGTGCCACATATGATGCTGCCTCGTCGAGAAGATCTATGGCCTTATCGGGAAGGTATCTGTCAGTAATGTACCTTTCGGAAAGCTCAACCGCCCTGTCCACTATTTCGTCGGATATGTGAATTCTGTGATAGTCTTCGTAATATTTCTTTATTCCTTCCAGCATCTGCTTGGCCGTATCGATTGAAGGCTCTTCGACATATATTGGCTGGAAACGTCTTTCGAGAGCAGTGTCTTTCTCTATGTATTTTCTGTATTCCGAAAGAGTTGTGGTTCCGATTATCTGGATTTCTCCTCTTGAGAGGGCGGGCTTCAGAATGTTTGCGGCATTCATGCTTCCTTCAGAGTCGCCTACGCCCACAATACTGTGAACTTCGTCGATTACCAGAATGATATTTCCGAGTGCCTTGACTTCTTCAATGAGTCCCTTGATTCTGCTTTCAAACTGTCCTCTGAACTGCGTTCCTGCAACCAGGGCTGTAAGGTCAAGCAAATGTATTTCTTTGTCTTTGAGTTTGTACGGAACATTGCCTTCCACAATCCTTTGAGCAAGTCCTTCTGCAATTGCAGTCTTTCCTACTCCGGCTTCACCAATCAGACATGGATTGTTTTTCTGTCTTCTTGTGAGAATCTGCATTGTTCTTTCTACTTCTTTTTCTCTTCCGATAACCGGATCAAGTTTTCCTTCCTTTGCCGCCTGAGAGAGGTCGCGACAATACATGGGGACAAACTTTCTCTGGATTTGTCTCTTTTCTTTTTTCTGATCCTGATAGTTCTTTCCGTTTCTTCCGAGTCCGTTGTTCTTGTTGTTCTGGTTGTCCTGATTGCCTTTTGGAACCATATTCTGATTTCCCACCGGACCGAAGTTCATCTGACTCAATATCTTGCCAATGTCAAGAGACGGAGCGTGCGGAGAGTTTTCATCTTCGTTGCCCGTATTGTCAGAGAGCATTTCTCCCATGCTGTCTTCCATACTCTCAAGGTCATCGTCGGATATCCCGAGTTTCTGTATTATATTGTTTACCTGCGGAATTCCTATTTCCTTGGCGCACTTCAGGCAGAGACCTTCGTTTTTGGTCTCTCCGTTTTCGATTTTAGTTACAAATATTACCGCCATTCTCTTATGGCATCTTGAACATAATTGCATTTTTATATATCCATTTCCGGCACTAAGCCTAATTATTTTCTATTTTCATCACCACGACATTATCCAGTTCATCAACAGTGAAATCGGGTTAAAGTCCAAAAAGATTTTGTAATAAACCGTATTCAGCATGTCCATACTGAAAGCTTCCGGATATGTGTTTGCCAGCCATGGCAGGATCGCACTTGCAAAGAAGTGTGACAGAAGCCAGGTCGACAGCAGTCCTTCGAAAATACCCAGCACTAAGCCTAGTACTTTGTTGACTGAACCAAGCGGGGATTTGTTTAACAGCCTTGTTATAACAAGCTCGAGTATTTTGATGACAAGCCATACAGAAAAGAATATGACAGCGAAAGCGATAATATACGACAGCGCGTATGCCATATAATTGTTCAGCACCTGGTTTGCTGTAACAGAGGCATCACCCGAATTCTGAAGTGCGCTTCCGATATATTCCAGTATTGTTCTGATCTTGTCCCAGAGGGTTTCTGCGCCCGAAAAATCAGGCATCTCTATATCTGTAATCATCGACTGAATAAAAGGAAGTTTCCTTATGAGTTCAGCGAAAGCATCACACAACTTGTACGCTAGGAAGGCAGATATTATAAACGTGGCGATTCCGGACAGCTGCTTTACAAAGCCTTTTTTCATTCCGACAAGCGCACAGATGACGACTATGATCAGAAAGATCGTCGGTATTATGAAATTGGAAATCATTTATTTGCCTCCTTTTCAAATTTTAACAGATCTGTTTTGTCATCGAAACAAACCATAAGATCTCCCGAGGAGAGTACAAACATATCCTTTACACCATGTACGTCTTCAGACAAAACGGTGCCGTCTTCAAATGAACAGTAAATCTTACCGGAACACATTACAAATATTTTATTGTCGGCCGGGATGCACTTCAATGCTTTTCCCTCACAATTCACAGTATGTTTACTTTTTCCGTCTTTTGTTAACAATTGGATTGTTGTCACTCCATTGCTGAATGAGCAGACAAGTATTGCGTCGTCCCCTTCAGTAATTCTCAGGATATCTCCTGAAATCTGTATTTTTGCATTTTCTTTGTTAGATGAATCAAAAAACCTTATGTATTTGTCCGTGACACAATAAAACGTGTCAGACAGACATCCTACTGCAACGGATATTTCTCCGTTGTATTTTTCTTCCATTAACTGTTTGCCGCTTCCAATGTCATATATGCAGATCCGGGACGTTCTGAATGCCCCGTCCTGCTCCTGGTAAATCACGGCAAACTTCTTTTCTTTTCTATCAAGTGAACAATCATAGATTGATCCCTGAGTCTTTTGTGTCTTAAAAACCGATTTGAAATTTTTGTCGAACACTTCCGAATACATCTCGGAATTCAACGAGTAAACAGCGGCATATCCTCCGAGTTTTCCTGTCACAATTCTCGCAAGGGACTTGTCTGCAGATGCCGAATATATCTCCGAGTAGTAATTATACAAATGAATATCACCCGAATTTGTATTGTAGGCACAGAGATATTTGCCTCCGTCGCAAATCTCGTTGCATCCCGTGTCAAATGTTGCAAGCTTTATTCCGTCAAGATTGTAGAAATTCAGTATACCCTTCGTGAAGACAACAAGCTGATTGTTGTACATGCTGATTTTTGTATCAGGGGATGAAGAGTACCTCACTCCGCTGTAATCGGCTTCAGTGAGTTTTGGATTGATTTTCAGGTAGTTTATGAAAGAATCAAAACTGCTTATGGAAATATTCGCTCTTCCTGCGATTGATGCTATTACGGTAAATAAAATGAGGACTATGAGGGCGACGTATTTCAGAATGCGGAATAATTTTTCGCGCTTTGAATAATAACCGGTTTTCTGTTCGATATCCAATTATTTCACCCCCCCTTTTCTGTTGTTCTACAGAATATTCTCTTTGAGATAATCCCCGTCAAGAAATACTTCGTCAAGAAACAGCCCGCATCCCGGAAGTGTTCTTCCCGCAGTTTTCCTGTCGCGGCTGTCAAGAATTGAAGTTAAGTCGTCAAGACTTATTTTTCCTTCCGACATTTCAATCAGTGTCCCGCAGATAATCCGGACCATGTTGTACAAAAAACCGTCAGCGGCTACGCGGATCCTGACCAGTTCTCCTTCCCTTGTGACTCTACACTCGGATATGTTTCTTACGGTATTCTCTATTTCGCTTCCCGAGGCCATAAAAGATTTGAAATCATGTCTTCCGACTATAATCTCAGCTCCTTTGTTCATCAGTTCAGCATTAATGTTTCTCGGGTAGAAGAAAGCTCTGTCAAAAGTGAACGGATCCGGAGTCTTTGAGTTGTTGATGACATATTCATACCTTTTGCCTATAACGGCTCTTTTGATTCTGAAACCGTCTTTTACGGCCCAGGTCTGCTTTACGCATATGTCGTCCGGCAAAAAAGTATTCATTGCCTTTGTCATGTTGTCATTTGCAATTACAGGACAGCCATCTGACTGAATACATACGTAATACTCTCTTGCATGAACTCCCGCGTCTGTTCTGCTGCATCCGGAAGAAATAATGTTGTCTCTGTTCAGCACAGAGCGTGCAGCTTTTTCAAGTTCGCCCTGAACAGTTGCATTGTTTGGCTGTATCTGGAATCCGCAGTATGAGGTTCCGAGATATGCAATTTTTATCAGGTACTTCATACTACGAAAAACGGCAGATAGGTGTTGATGAGAATGTTGACCGCTATCATCGATCCTACAAGGACAAACCACAGAAAATCCGTAAACCTGAATTTCAGTTTTGTCATCTTTGTTCTGCCTTCTCCTCCTCTGTAGCATCTGCATTCCATTGCTATTGCAAGTTCATCCGCTCTTCTGAACGAAGACACGAACAAAGGTATGAGAATAGGAATCAGTGCCTTGATTCTTTTGAAAAGACTGCCTGAAGAAAAATCCGATCCCCTGGCCTTCTGTGCAGACATTATTTTGTCTGTCTCTTCTATTATCGTTGGAATAAACCTCATGGCAATCGTCATCATCATTGAAAATTCATGCACGGGCAGGTGGATTTTTCCGAGCGGAGCAAGCATCTGCTCAAGTCCGTCCGTCAAAGCAATTGGCGAAGTCGTATATGTCAGAATGACACTTGTTCCGATAATTATGCATGCAATTCTGGTGAGCATATAAATAGCGGAAATAATGCCTTCCAAGTATATCCTGATTACCCAGAAAGATACAAGCAGTGTTGCCGAATCATTTTTGGGCTGATACCAGAAAACATTTATTATGCCTGTTATGATCACAATGAATATCAGTGGTTTAAGGCTCTTCAATATCGTTTTTATCGGTATTTTCGAAAAAACAATCAACAGTATTGCAGTGAGAAGAATAAAGCCGTATGCCACAGCGGATTTGGCAAAGAAAACTGCCACTATGTAGACAATGGCTGTTATGAGTTTCATTCTCGGATCAATCTTGTGAATTGGAGAGTCGAGCGGAAAATACTGTCCCAGCGTGATGTCTCTAAGCACCCTGATCACCACCTTCGAACAGTTTCATTATTTCAGAAACTGCACTTTCAGCAGTGTATGCTGACGTACTCACATTGTACCCCATTTTTCTGAGCTCAATCAGAATCTGTGTTGCCTGGGGCACCATCAGGCCGACACCTGTAAGTTCCTGAGCATGTGAAAAAACTTCGTCTACAGTTCCCGAGAGGAACACTTTAGAGTCCGACATAACAACGACATTGTCGCAGAATTCCGCCATGTCTTCCATGCTGTGACTTATGATAATCAGAGTTGAATCCGTGTCGTCTTTGTATTTTCTCAGCCTGTCAAATATCTCTCTTTTTCCCGACGGGTCAAGTCCTGCCGCGGGTTCGTCCAGCACGAGAATTTCAGGTCTCATTGCCATTATTCCGGCTATTGCGACTCTTCTCTTCTGTCCTCCGGATATGTCGAACGGGGACACGTCAAGTATGTCTTCAGGCAGTCCGACAAACCTTAGGGATTCCAAAACTCTCTCGTCTATTTCCTTCTGATCCAGCCCCATGTTTTTCGGACCGAAAGAAATGTCTTTCCTTACAGTCTCGTCGAAAAGCTGGTATTCAGGATACTGAAACACAAGCCCGACTTTGAATCTGACTTCTTTTATCTTTTTTGGTTCGCTCCAGATATTTTTGTCATTTACAAACACTTCACCGGAAGAAACTTTCAAAAGACCATTAAGCAGCTGTGACAATGTGCTTTTTCCGGATCCTGTATGCCCTATTATTCCCGTAATCTTACCCTGTTCGAATCTGACGTTGACGTCATTGACTGCAGCCTTTTCGAACGGAGTGTCCTTGCTGTATGTGTAACATGCATGTCTGAGTTCGGCTACTGTCATATCCTGCTCCTTTTCTTGAGAGCATCAGATATGTTCTGAGCAGCACTCAGCGGATCAAGTCCGTCTGTATTTATTTCAATTCCTTTTTCCTTCAGCATGTTCAGTATTGTCTTGGATTGAGGGAGCGCAAGTCCGGTATCCTCGAGCATCTTTTCATCCGAGAAGATTTCCTGAGGAGTTCCGTCTGAAGCAACTCTTCCTTTTGAAAGGACTATAATCCTGTCGGCATGGACGGCTTCGTCCATGTGGTGAGTTATGAGAATAATTGTCTTGCCCATCTTTGCCAGTTTCAGTATTGTCTGCATGACTTCACTTCTTCCGATTGGGTCAAGCATCGCAGTAGACTCGTCGAAGATTATGACGTCGGGAGAAATGGCAATGATTCCGGCTATTGCCACTCTCTGCTTCTGCCCGCCCGAAAGCTGGCTTGAAGAATGGCGGGAAAATTCTTTCATTCCGACTATACCGAGAGCTTCATCAACTCTTCTCCTGATTTCCTGTGGTTCTATTCCAAGATTTTCAGGTCCGAAAGCGACATCTTCTTCAACAATTGTCGCAACCATCTGGTTGTCCGGATTCTGGAAGACCATTCCAATCTTTTTTCTTATCTCGTATGCCTGGTCTTCGGTTATGTTCTCATCTATCTTCTGCCCGAACAGTTCGATGGTTCCGGATGTGGGTTTGTTGACAAGACTGAAAACCTTTGCCAGTGTGCTTTTTCCCGAGCCGTTCCGGCCAAGAATGCATACAAACGACCCCTCTTTAATGTCAAGTGAAACATCAAAGAGGACAGGTTTTATCTTGTCATCACTTTCATACTGAAAATTCAGATTTTCGGTTTTGATAACCGTATTTGCCATGATTGTTTTCCTTTGTTGTTAATATTTCGTCCATCTTGCCGTTCCGCCGCATGGCAAGCAGGCACCGGTCTGGGTAACACGCAGACCAAGTTCATCACATTCAATTTTTCCGCCCTTGAGCGTCAGATTCATCAGATAACCGATTGATGAAGGAGACAGTCCCGTCGTGTATGAGTTGACTATAAAGAACAGCGGATCGTCCGACAAAAGCTTTGCGGCCGATTCAATGAATTTGCCTATGTTGTCTTCAAGTTTCCAGACTTCACCTGACGGACCTCTTCCGTAAGAAGGGGGATCCATTATTATTCCGTCATATTTATTGCCTCTTCGGATTTCTCTCTCAATGAATTTGTTGCAGTCATCAACAATATATCTGATGGGAGCATTTTCAAGAGACGACAAAACGGCATTCTCCTTTGCCTGGGCAACCATTCCCTTTGCCGCATCCACATGGCACACGCTTGCGCCTGCAGCCGCCGCAGCAATGCTTGCCGCCCCCGTATATGCAAAGAGATTCAGCACTTTTGCTTCTCTTCCCGATTCACGTATCTTTTTCTGAATGAAATCCCAGTTTGCAGCCTGTTCCGGGAACACGCCCGTGTGCTTGAATCCCATGGGCTTGACTTTTAGTGTGAAATTGGAATAGTTGATTGTCCAGAATTCCGGGACATCCTTCTTTATCCAGCTTCCGCCTCCGCCTTCCCTGTCATATACTGCATCTGCCCTGTTCCAGAGCGAACTCTTTTTCTGATTTTTCCAGATTACCTGAGGATCGGGTCTTGACAGAATATATTTTCCCCATCTTTCAAGCCTTCTGCCGTCAGAGCAGTCTATGAGTTCATAATCTTTCCATTTGTCTGATGATATCATAAATTTTCCTTTTTACAAATTTGTGTCGAATCTCAATTGAGTTCCGCCAGATTTCCCGTAAGGAAGTCCGAGATGGTCATATGCAAGTTTTGTGACACATCTTCCCCTCGGAGTCCTGTTGATAAACCCGAGCCTCATAAGATATGGTTCGTAAACATCTTCAATCGTTATTGGCTCTTCGTCAATAATTGCAGAAAGGGTGTCTATTCCGACAGGGCCTCCGTTGAAAGTTGTTATGATAGTCTTGAGTATTCTTCTGTCGACATCGTCCAGTCCAAGTTCGTCTATATCGAGCAGCCTAAGTGCTTCGTCTGCCATCTGATCCGTTATGACTCCGTCTCCTTTTACCTGCGCATAGTCCCTTACTCTTCTCAGCAGTCTGTTCGCTACACGCGGTGTTCCTCTTGACCTTTTTGCAAGAGCAGTAAGACCCGAATCCGAAATATCTATGTTCAGGATTCCCGCGCTTCTCTTCAGTATCTTTCTGATTTCGTCGTCATTGTACAGATCGAGTTTTAGAAGAATTCCGAATCTGTCGTGAAGCGGAGTCGAAATCTGGCCGGCTCTTGTTGTAGCTCCTATAAGAGTGAATTTTTCAAGATTAAGCTTGATTGAGTTTGCTGCGGGTCCCTTTCCCGTTATGAGGTCAAGGGTGTAGTCTTCCATTGCAGGGTACATTATTTCTTCGCTTATTCTGTTCAGTCTGTGAATCTCATCTATGAACAGAACATCGTTTCTTTCCACATTTGTCAGAATGGCGGCAAGATCACCCGGCTTTTCAATTGAAGGGCCTGATGTTGTCTTGATGTTTGATCCCATCTCTCTTGCTATTATTGTTGCAAGCGTTGTCTTTCCGAGTCCGGGAGGTCCGTAGATCAGTACGTGGTCGAGTGCCTCGCCCCTCTGTTTGGCAGCTTCAATGCTTATCCTGAGAGTCTTCTTTGCTTTTTCCTGGCCTACATAATCATCCAGCGAAGTTGGTCTTAATCCGCCTTCTTCGGCATCCTCAACCGAATACTGTACACCAATGATTCTCTCTTCCTGTTCTTCTGTCTGCCTTACTTTGCTTTTCTCTATAGCCATACAAATCTCACTTTCCCGAGTTGTATCTGCGCAATGCTTCGCGCATTACTTCTTCTATGGTTTCACCGGTACAATCCCTGACAACTCTTATTGCATCCGCCTTGCTGATGCCAAGAACCATCAGACCGTCTATGACGTCCTTCTGAATTGATGAAATATTGTTTGCTGAGCCGGAGTCGACAATTTCCGTTCCGTCTTCTGAAGCAATGATTGCAATTCTTTCCTTCAGTTCGAGAATAATTCTCTCTGCGGTCTTTTTGCCTATTCCCTTTGCTCCGGATATAAGTTTTACGTCTCCTGTCACAATTGCGCTGGCAAGTCTCTCGGGAGAAAAAGCACTCAATATGGATATTGCGGCCTTCGGTCCGACTCCTGAAACATTCAGCAGCTGTTTGAACATGTCAAGTTCGGCCTCGGTGTAAAATCCGTATAATTCGATGGCGTCTTCTCTGACCTGCATATAGGTAAAGAGTTTGACATCCTCTCCTGTCTTTGTCAGGTGAGACAATGTATTGTTTGATACTGTCAGCAAGAAACCGACACCTCCGCAATCAACTACGGCTGTCTGAAGTGATGTTGAAGCAAGTTTTCCATGTAAGTAGTAAAACATCTTTTATCCTTTCCGAAACAATATTTCAGACCAGTTTGGTCTTTCTTCCGTTGTAAAATTCCTGTATTTTGGATCCTCTGCAGTTGTTGTGGCAGATAGCAAGGGCAAGCGCGTCAGCCGCGTCATCCGGTTTCGGGATTGCGTCAAGTTTCAGAATGTTCTTGACCATGGTCTGAACCTGTTTTTTCTGAGCTCTGCCGTAGCCAACTATCGTCTGCTTTACCTGCAGCGGTGTGTATTCGTATATATCCACCATTTTCTGTTTTGCCGCAAGAAGTATAACTCCCCTTGCTTCTGCAACTCCGATGGCGGTGGTCTGGTTTGTGTTGAAAAACAATTCTTCTATTGACATTTCCGAAGGCTGATACTCGTCTATAAGCTCATTCAGATCATTGTAGATTGTCAAAAGCCTGTCTTCTATTTCCTGGCCTGCGGGTGTGGTTATGGCGCCGCAGTCAATCATCTTTATTCTGTTTCTTTCGACTTCGATAACTCCGTACCCTACAATTGCCACGCCGGGGTCAATTCCGAGAATTCTCATAAGTTCCCCCCGGAGACAGAATAGATTCCTATTGTCGTAAACTGCGGGAAATTCAGTTTGAGATAGCAGATGATTGCCTTCAGATCCGAATTCGAGATGTCAAAAAGAATCTCTACCGAGTTTTCTCTTCCCGCAACAGACTGCGGAATAATGTCTGTCCTTATTACCTTTGCTGAATTAAAGACGCAGCAGCGGAAGATACCTTCCATGTCCGAATAATCATCAAGAGTAAGTCTTATTCTGAAAACGTTCTCATTCTTTTCCGTAGTTATCATTCTGCCTGAGACAAGTGCGAACTCCGTGGTATTCTCACCGTCTGTTGAGTCAATAAGTTTCGTCATGACAATATAAAGCTGGTTCTCTTCCACAAAAGAACAGTATGCGCTGAGTCTTCCGTCGATTGTATTTGATACGGGAATGACTCCGAAATCAGCCTCGCCCTTGGCAACAAATGAACAGACATCCGTAAAAGAGTCCGACTCCACCGGAATGCATTTGTCAAAACAGGATGCGAAGAACTCGAATGCCTCGTTCGTCTGTTTGCCTCCGGTTGTTGCGATCCTGGCAGATTTCATCATTTCAGGTGACTCTTCACCGGACAGCCACTTTGAAACGTCTTTCGGTTCACCCTTTGATGAATGTCCGGCCAGGAGTTTGGCGAATCTGATTTTGTCGTCATCTGAAATTGTTTTTGAAAATGAAGTGAAATCCGTTTCGTTTGCAGATCCGAAAGCATTGTGCGGCGCAAACCTGATTGATTTTTCATACATTCCCGTTGATTCGTCACTAAGGCAAACGGCGTCCATGACGTCGGCATATCCCGAATTCTTGATGAGTTCGCCTGAAAAAACAGCAGCCAAATCCTTCAGATGAGCTTTTCTCATCTCAAATCCGTGAGAAATGGACTCGTCTGTCCTGTTCAGGTTTTCCGATATAATCTGATAGTCGTCACTTTCGTCGTACTGGTACATATTTCACCTATTTGACAATTTTGAATTTCAAACTGATATCCAGCGCTTTAACACTGTGAGTGAGAGCACCGATGCTTATCAGGTCAACTCCCGTCTCCGCAATTGATCTGAGCTGTTCTGCAGTTTTGTCTCCCATGTTCCCGGAAGCTTCCGTTAGAACCCTTCCGTCAATCAGCCTGACTGCTTCTCTCGTCTGTTCAAGATCCATATTGTCGAGCATGATGATGTCTACTTTGGCATCAAGTGCCTCTTTTACCTGTTCAAGAGTCTCAGTCTCGACTTCAATCTTTATTGTGTGAGGAGCTTTTTCTTTTGCCGCTTTCACAGCATTTGTTATGCCGCCTGCAGCAGCTATGTGATTATCCTTAATCAGGATTCCGTCGGAAAGACCGAATCTGTGATTTGATCCTCCTCCTACCCTGACTGCATATTTTTCAAGTTTTCTCATGAGCGGAGTGGTTTTTCTTGTATCTGCTATTTTTGCACCTGTTCCTTCAACAGCCTTCACTGCCTCATGAGTTCTTGTTGCGATTCCGGACAGTCTCTGCATGACATTCAATCCTGTTCTCTCTCCGACAAGAATTGTTTTCGCATCTCCCGAAACCTCTGCAATCACGTCGCCTTTTGCCACTTCGTCGCCGTCATTCTTCAGTTTTCTGAATTCAACTTTTCCGCCAAGAAGTTCAAAAACTCTCCTGGCAAAATCCACTCCGCAAAGGATTCCGCTCTCTTTTGCTATATATTTTCCACTTGCAGTAGTGCCGTCGGCAACGGTACATTCTGTAGTTATGTCACCGTCTCCTATATCCTCATTAAGAGCTGCGAGAATGAACTCGTCTGTTTTTCTGTCAATTACCATATTCAATCCTCAATGTAATGAGCACCGATGCTCACCTTTCTCTCGTTAGCGCCGTCAAGTATCATTTTTGCGGTGCTGAGCATGTTGTAATAATCGTAATCCTTCTGTGTTGTCAGTTTTAGTTTTTCAGCAGAATTGTAAAGATTGTCTATAAGGCGCTTTCCTTCTGCAAGACCTTCTTTTGTTCTGACTGCATTTGCATACTCAGATACAATCTCTCTGACTTCAAGCTGTTTTTTGTCAATTTCTCTGCACACTTCCCCGGAATCGTCTCTTCCAGCCGAAACAGGTTCGGAACCTTTTCTGAAATGACTGTTTATATAGTTTGCCGCTCTTCTTCCGAACACCAGACATTCAAGCATTGAATTGCTTGCAAGTCTGTTTGCACCGTGAATTCCCGTCCATGCGCACTCTCCGGCAGCAAACAGTCCTTCAACATTTGTCTTGGCGTCAAGGTCAGTCTTTATGCCTCCCATCTGATAATGCTGAGATGGTCTGATCGGAATGAACTGCCTCGGAACGTCAATGCCCTCATCGTGACATTTCTGATATATTGTCGGAAATCTGTGTTTGAAGAATTCTTCGTCCATTGAAGAAACGTCAAGCCACACATTGTCCAGCTTTTCCTTTTTCATTTCTGAAAGAATGGCTCTTGTGACTATGTCTCTCGGGGCAAGATCAGCTCTCGGGTGTTTGCCCTGCATGAAAGCTTCACCTCTCTGATTCCTCAATATGCCGCCCTCGCCTCTCACTGCTTCTGAAATGAGGAAAGCTCTCTCGGAATTCTCTTTGGAACCTATGGCGAGAGTGGTTGGGTGGAACTGGACAAGCTCCATTCCGAACACTTCTGCACCGGCACGAACTGCTGAACAGATTCCGTCTCCGATTGCTCCCGCCGGATTTGTCGTACTGAGATAAAGGTGTCCGATTCCTCCGGTTGCCAGTATTATGTTGCCGCATTCGACAATTTTATATTCGCCGTCGTTTATCAGCGCCCCGCACACTCCTCTGGAGTCTGTGAGTATATCAACCATGTAGGTTTCGAATTTGACTTCAATATTCTTTTTGGTGAGCGCAATCTCTCCGAGTCGCTTCGTCGTTTCTCTTCCTGTTGCGTCTCCGCCTGCATGTACAATTCTTCTGTGGCTGTGTCCGCCTTCCCTGGTGATTTCGAGATCACCTTCGGGATTGTGGTCAAACGGAACATTGTCTGCTATAAGTTCACGGATATTTTCGGGACCTTCGTCAACAAGGACCTCAACCGCTTTTCTGTCGCACAGACCCGCCCCGGCTACCAGTGTGTCCTCAATGTGCGAATCAAAAAAATCATCAGGCGCAATTACTGAAGCTATTCCGCCCTGTGCAAGCCATGAGTTTGAACCATCAACCTTGGTCTTTGTCACAATCATGACCTTGTATTTTTTATCTATGTGAAGTGCAGAATAGAGTCCTGCAATCCCGGATCCGACAACAAGAACGTCACATTTTACTCTTTTAAGGCCGTCGGTTTCTCCGGAATATAGATACCTTTTCATAATTACCGTTTTCTCCCGTTAAATTCTCATCATTTTGTCGAGTGCGCTGAACGCCTTCATTCTAAGTTCTTCAGGCATGTCTATCTCACCGAACTGATCTTTCAGACAGTCTCTCAGGTTTATCAGGGATGTCATCTTCATATTGATGCATACAAGCTTTGGAGACAGAAGCCAGAATTTCTTGTCGGGATTGTATTCAGTCAGTCTCTCAACCACACCGTACTCTGTTCCTATTATGAACTGCTTTGCGTCTGAGTTTTCAGCCTCGCGGATGATGCCCGATGTGCTTCCGACATAATCAGCTATTTCGACAACCTCAGCCTCACACTCGGGATGCACAAACAGTTTTGCATCCGGGAACCGTTTCTTGGCATTCATTGCGTCTTCCAGTGTTATGTTCTTGTGAACGGGACAATATCCGTAATACAGGTGGAACATCTTGTGAGGAAGCTTTGCGGCAACATATGCACCGAGATTCTTGTCCGGAACGAATATTATTTCGTCCGCATCAATGCTTTCACACACTTTGACTGCATTTGAAGATGTGCAGCAAATGTCACTTTCCGCCTTTATTTCTGCACTGGAGTTAACATAGCATACAACGGCAGCTTTCGGATATGTGTTCTTCATCTCCCTCAGCTTTGACACAGTAACCATGTCCGCCATCTGGCAGCCTGCGTCAGGCCTTGGCATTATTACCTTCTTTGTGGGATTTAGTATTTTCGCGCTCTCTCCCATAAATCTGACGCCGCAGAAGACGATAAGGTCGGATTTTGCCTCTTTTGCTCTCTTTGCAAGTTCAAAAGAATCTCCGACGAAATCGGCACACTTCTGAATTTCAAGGCGCTGATAGTAATGCGCCAGTATAAGAGCCCCGCTCTTCTTTTTCAGCTTCAGTATTTCTTCAATCAACAAATCGTTTTCGCTCATAAGCCCCTCTTTTTCCGGTATATGTTAAGGACGTTTTTCGTGTCCTTCTTTGTCCGTTTGTAATTCAATTGCCATAATACGGCATTGTAAAGTTATTATATCATAGGCACGTAAAATAATACAAGTAAAATAGCAACAAATCGAGAGGTCTGCACATCCGTTTTTTTGTTCATCGTTTACAATGAATCGAAAAGAAAGTATAATTTACCCAGAAAAACTAATCGGAGTAGCAAAATGTACAAAGTATCACTTGCTCCAATGGCCGGCATGGCTGACAGAGCCTACAGATTGATATGCAAATCTCACGGGGCCGAATACCTCACCACCGAAATGATTTCAGCCAAGGCCGTATGCTACGGAGACAAAAAAACCTTTGAAATTGCCGAAATGGATCAGTCGGAAATGCCCGAGGCAATCCAGATTTTCGGTTCAGAGCCCGAGTTCATGGGGAAAGGCGCCTATCTTCTGCTGGAACATGCGTCAAAGAAAGGAATAACCCCATCTGCCATCGATATAAACATGGGGTGTCCGGTGCCAAAAATAACCAGAAACGGCGAAGGATCTTCGCTTATGAAAAATCCCGGACTTGCCGGAAGAATAATAGACGAAACCATAAAGAACACTTCAGGGATACCGGTAACTGTCAAAATGAGACTGGGGTGGGACTCGGCAAGCATCAATGTTGTAGAATTCGCAAAAATGGCAGAGGCGCACGGAGCAAGCTCCATCTGCATACATGCAAGGACAAAGGAGCAGATGTACTCCCCTTCCGCAGACTGGTCGTGGATAGCAAAAGTCAAACAGCAGGTTTCAATTCCCGTAGTCGGCAACGGAGACATATTTGACGGAAACGATGCAGTAAACATGTTTAAGCAGACAAACTGCGACGCAGTAGCCGTTGCAAGAGGAGCACTCGGAAATCCCTGGATTTTTGAAGACATCAGAGACAGACTTGAAGGAAAAACGCCCAAGAACATAACCAAGAGCATACGCATTAACGAGGCAATCAGATATCTTAAGCTTGCAGTTGAACTGAAGGGCGAAGAAAAAGGCGTCATTGAGAGCAGAAAAATACTCGGATTCTTTGTAAAAGGCCTGTACGGATCACCAAGAGTCAGAAATCTGATAAACCTGACTTCAAATGAAAAAGATATGACGGAACTTCTTCTGTCAATGGAGGACTGATCACGTGAAGGATGAAAGCATCAGAATTGTCGTTTTCGACTGGCTCGAAGAAAACTTCGGAAAAATGAGAATATTTGAAGAGAGCCCTATCGGAAAATCCAGGTGTGATTTCTATGTAGTAACAGACAAACTGACCGGATTTGAAATAAAAAGCGATGCCGATTCATATGAAAGGCTGCCTAAACAGATAAAGGATTATGACCAGTACTTTGACCAGAACTATATAGTGGTCGGGGCTCAGCACATCAAATCCGTTTCAAAAAAAGTCCCGGATTACTGGGGTATACTCTGTGTAACAGACGAAGAAGAAGGCTTCATTGTCAAGATGATAAGAAGGCCTGTTCCGAATCCCAAAGTCAAAAGAGAAAAACAGCTGAGCAAAATGTGGCACAACGAGCTCACGTCAATCGCCACAAAACTGGGCACCCCACTGTATATGGGAAAGAGCAAACCGACAAGAATAAAAGGAATCATCAAACACGCCAAAGACAGTGCTCTGCTCGGCGCCATATGCGAAGAGCTGTTTGAGAGAGACTACACAAATTATCAGGGCGAAGATTGATAATTATACCGTTGTATAATTTTTAAAAATCTTTGCTGCACCACAACATTTCGAACGGAGGCTATAAAAATGCAAAATCACATCATGGATGCAAGATGGCTTGCACCGACAGAACCGTCAGACAAAAGATGTCTTGAATTTTTCAAGGATTTCAAACTGGACGAGGATATTGAATCTGCCACGCTGACCGCTTCAGCCCTGGGAGTTTACAAAGCCGAAATCAACGGAAAGAAGGTCGGAGATATTGCTCTGGCTCCCGGCAGGACGTCTATGAGATACACCCTTATGTACCAGACTTATGACATAACGGATTTGCTGAAAACAAAGAATCATATAGTTTTGACCGTTGCAGGAGGATGGAAAAGTCTCTATCCTCACGAGATACTCTTCAACCCAAGTCTGCCTTCCGGAGAATGCGCTGTTATAGCGAGCATTGATGTGGAATATTCTGACGGATCGACGCAGACGATTCTCACCGACTGTTCATGGAAAATGCAGTATTCAAAAATAACGATGTCCGATCCTTATGACGGCGAGACATATGACGCGACATTCGTTTCTCCGAAACCGGTTGATGCAACTCCCATCATGTATCCGAGATGTTCCCTTGTTCCGCAGATAAACGAGCCGACAAGAGAAAAAGAGACTTTAAAAGCTGTAAAATACATTAAAACTCCCGCAGGAGAAGACATAGTAGATTTCGGTCAGAATCTTGCAGGCTTCATCGAATTTTCTTGCTGCGGCGAAAAAGGACACGTATTTGAACTTGAGTGCGGCGAGACACTTGACAAAGACGGAAACTTCTACAGAGGAAACTACAGAAAAGCGAAAGCAAAACTTACATACATAAGCGACGGAAAGAAAGCAAAATACAAGACCAGCATGGCATTTTTCGGATTCAGATATCTGCGGCTCACAGGCTGGAACGGAAAAGTTGACATCAGGGACTTCTCTGCTGTTGCAGTTTATTCAGACATGGAGAGAACCGGATACATTGAGACATCAGATCCGGATCTCAACCAGCTCTATTCCAATATTATATGGGGACAGAGGAGCAATTTCGTCGACGTTCCTACAGACTGCCCGCAGAGAGACGAAAAACTCGGATGGACAGGCGACGCACAGGTATTCTGCAAATGCGCTTCCCTGAACTACAACACATATAACTTCTTCAGAAAATGGCTCAATGACATGAGAAACGACCAGAGGCCAGCCGGTGCAATCCCGCAGGTCATTCCGAACAACGCAAACTGGGCTTCTCCCGCTTCATCCTGGTCCGACGCATGCTGCATCATACCATGGACGCTTTACCTCATATACGGAAACAGGCAGATTCTCGAAGAAAACTTCCAGATGATGAAATCCTGGGCCGAATATATAATCAGAACCGATGACGAATACTTCTCTTCGGAAAAACAATACGGGGACTGGCTCTCAACAGACATACCCGACACTTCATACATGAAAGGCGGAACAAACCGCAGATACATGGCTATGTGCGCCTCAGTCAAGACACTGGAAATTGTGACAAAGACCGCAGAAGTACTTAATGTAAGAGGCGCGGATTTCACTGAAGACGCAGACAGAATCCGCAAAAAAATAGTGGACGAATTCTTTGACGGAAATTATCATCTGAAAGAAAAAACCCAGACCGCTTTCGTTGTTGCAATCGATTGCAGGATCTGGCCGGAAAAAAATGCTGAATTTGCAAAGGAACTTGTTCGTCTCGTCCATGAAAACGGAGACAGGATCTCAACGGGATTTGTCGGAACACCGTATATCCTTCATGTACTGAGCTCAAACGGATATTCTGAACTTGCATACACTCTCCTTCTCCAGAAGAAATATCCTTCATGGCTTTACCCGCTCAGCAAAGGCGCGACGACAATGTGGGAGCACTGGGACGGAATAAAGGAAGACGGCAGCATGTGGAGCGACATAATGAATTCATTCAACCACTACGCATACGGCGCAGTAGGCGACTGGATATACACTGTGGCCGCGGGAATCAACTACGACGAAAGCGAACCGGGATTCAGAAAGATAACTATTTCTCCTGTCACCGATTCCAGGATCAGTTATCTGAAAGCCAGCCTCATAACAGATTACGGACTGGTTTCTTCAGAGTGGAAAAACGAAGGCAAAAAGACAACTTATACAATTGTTATTCCTGATGGCACAAAGGCTTCCGCCATTATTGAGGGCAAGCATCATTCTCTCAAACCCGGCACCAACACGTTTGTGATCAGCCGCTAGGTGTCTTTACTTTATTGTAGTAATGTAGTATAATGTCAATATAATCAAATACTATTAAGGAATGGAGATTCTGCACTTCTATTGCAGTTAGTTTTGTTTATGAAATGTCCATCATGCGGTTATCTTGAAAGCAAAGTAATTGATTCCCGTCCTACCGACGAAGGCAGGAGCATAAGAAGAAGAAGAGAATGCCTCGAGTGCGGTGCGAGATTCACAACATTTGAAACACTTGAGTCCTACCCTATTCTCGTCATTAAGAAAAACGGAACAAGGGAAGCATTTGACAGGACCAAGATAATGAACGGCTTGATCAAAGCATGTCAGAAGAGACCGGTAACAATGGAACAGCTTGAAAAAGTTGTAAGCGACATTGAAAACGAACTGCAGAATTCTCTCAACCACGAGATCCAGTCTCAAAAAATAGGTGAGATGATTATTGACAAACTAAAAAAGATAGACGAAGTTGCATATGTCAGATTTGCTTCAGTCTACAGAGAATTCAAAGATCTGGACACATTCATGAGAGAGCTGGCTGCTCTCAAAAATGAAAACAGAAGCTGAAAGGAGTTATTTGTATGGTAAACGTAAA
>CADAXH010000002.1 GCA_902791785.1 uncultured Ruminococcus sp.
CGTTTTACATGAATAATCCTCCAAGCACTATTGCAGCAACAATGATCAGAATAATAATCAGTATCTTGAATATTGCCTTCCTTACAAACGGAACATTGTAGTGAATTGAGGAGGTGGACATGGTGATGAATTCGTAAATCAGATTAAAAAGCAATTCTCTCTGTTTTTTCAGTACGTCTTTCTCCATGTGAACATCTTTTTCCAATACCATGGTTTCTCTGTCCAGGGAATCATACTCTTTCCACTTTATTTCTTCAGTACTCGGATCTCCGGTTCTGGCAAAATTAGTCCACATGTTCTGAACAATACGTGCCAGCTTTTCGTCGCCTCTGTCTCCTGTATAAATGGTTTCATCCAGGTTGTTGAAAACGTATGCAAGTTCAACAGCGTGACATGCCTTTCTGAACTTCATCGTAGAAGGTTCAGTCCAGTAATACATATATGTCCTGCCGCCGTTTTTCCTATGTTCTTCCGCCTGTTTTACAGCCGGAAGCCTGAAAAGCAGTTCGTTGTAGAATTCAGATATTCTCCAGATACTGTGGCCTTTCAATCCTGATATGAATTTCTGGGCCTTTGCTTTGTTCTCGGGGGAGAGAGCATTGATATCATTTTCGAATTTGATCGGCATACTGAATCTGTAAGCTACGATTCCGCCGAGTTCACCAACCCAATAATTCATTTCATTGGCATTGGTGCCGATCATGATATCTATATCTTTCGTCTTTCCTTGCTCATATGCAATGTAAGGATTCTCAGGAATAAGCTTGCCGTCCCTCTGAGGGAAATTGTTGTACTGGTTGACTTTCTTATTGATTGTCACCAGTTCGGACTCGTTTAAACGCAATAAGTCGTCTACACTCTTGGCGCCTGTCTGTTCAATAATCAGGTCGGTGAAGTACTTGCATTCCTCTTTGGAGAAGGTAAGTGCAACAGATCCGCTTTCGCATATCACACGTTTGTAAAGGCCGTGCGATTCCTCTATTATAGGCAAAAGCGATACGCTTCCGCCTCCTGCGGACTCTCCGAAAATGGTTACGTTGTCCTTGTTTCCGCCAAAAGAGGAAATGTTTCTGTTAATCCATCTTAGAGACTCAATCTGATCAAGCAGTCCGAGATTCGGTGCATCAGAGTATTTGTCTCCTCCGGACAGGTATGACAGATCGATGAATCCCATTATTCCTGTTCTGTAACCGACGGTTACAAGAATAATGTCAGGATGAGACGCCACAAAATTATGGCCGTCATACAGAGGATCCGAAGTTCCGCCCCAACCATATGAACCACCATGGAAAAAAACCATTACGGGCTTGTTTTGGTCATTGCAGCGACTGTTGACCCATACGTTCAGATACAGGCAGTCTTCGCCCTGTTTGTAGTATGAAGCCACTTCTGTAGGCCATTCGGTCTGAATAGGACTCTTACCGAAGTTGTAGGCCTCATACACCAGCTCGGAGTCGTCAGCCTTTTCGGGTCTTTTCCATCTCAGCTCACCCAATGGTTGTTTTGCGTACGGGATCCCTTTGAACGCAATGATTCCGTCAGATTCTTTTCCGACAAATGTTCCGTTGCTGCATTTTGCAGAAAGGGAAACATCATATTCGCCATTGAAAACCCTGTTTTCAGAGTACAGGGTTTTCAGGCTTTCAATATCGGTTTTCAATTATTTCTTTCTCCTGAATATGTGAGCAACAGACTGGAAGAAATTCTTTTTATCCTTGAGCTTGTCCTTGATTTCGCCAATTGTTACATCTTTTTGAGAATTGTGTGTTACAAGCAGCTGAGCAACTTTAACGTAAATGTCTTTGAACCTTTCAATGCTTTCGTCATTGTATCTGCTTGCCGCATAGTCAATCATGAGCTGAAGTCCTTCGGCACCGTCAAGAATTTCCATGTCGAGAATGGTCTGTGAAGCAGCCTGGTTCTGTCTTACATCTACAGGCTCAATGTTGAAGCTTTCAAGACCGCCCATATCACGGATATCCTGCTGGTAAAGCAGATATGCGGATTCGCCGTTTGCAACCTGGTTGTGCAAGTCAACATACGGATAGCAGCTGTGTTCAATTCCTTTGTTTACCTGGTCTGAAACGTCAGCAAACACATTTCTGAGAGTCTGCTTGTCGTCAAACTTGATACCTATCGGCAAATCACGGAAGAGAAGACCAACTGTGCTCATCATCTTCATATCCTCACGGCCGTTGTAAATCCATGAGAGTTTGATGTTGTTTGCTTCATTGTAAATTGAAATTGCAAGCGCAGCCACTGTGATGAAGAATTCATTTCTGGATATCTTGTATGCTTTTTCCATGGCTGTCATCTGAGGCTGTTCAATGCCGAGAGTGGTGAACAGTTCGCCCATTGCATTTTCTCTTGACATGTGATCAATCTTCGGATAGCTTGACCATTCGGTTCCGTCAAATTTCTCTTCGAAATACTTTTTGCTTTCCTCGTAGAAGCTGCTGCTGATTGCATCTTCACGTTTCTGAAGCATGAGATAATAGTAGTCGGTGTCGATCGGAGCACCCATGTAAGCGTTGCCTATTCCCGTCATGAATACCTTGAGGGAGGTGCCGTCAAACAGTGAGTGGTGTACGTCAAAGAACATGTATCCTGCTTTTTCAGTTTCAAAGATGCGGCATCTGAACAGTTTTCCGCCTATAATCTTGAACGGGTAAACAAGAGTGTCCTTGATGAACTTGAATTCGAACTCGGTTGTCTTTTCAACGTGGATCTTTTCAAGTATTTCGGGGGTGTATTTCTGAACGAGGTTGCCGTCGTCGTCGTATGAGAAAGTTGTCAGGAGTGCAGGGTGAGCCTTAATGACTTCATACATGATGTCAGCAATTTTTTCCATTTCAAACAGTTCTTTGTCAAGTTTCATGACAGAGAAGAGGTTATACATTGTGGAGTTTGGAGTGTACAGCTGATAGTCTATCATGTAGAGCTGTTCGGGAGTCAGGCGGTGAGCCTTCTTCATTGATTCAAGGTTCTTTTCATCCGGATCTGTTCCGTCGTCCTGTTCAAGCACTTTTTCGTAGAGTTTTGCTATCTTTTCAGGTGTTCTTCCTCTGAAGATTTCTGATGTTGTCAGACCTTTCAGATCGCACTCTGTAATCATTTCAATTGAAGCAAGAGAGTCTCCGCCCATCTCATAGAAATCGTCTTTGATTCCGACTCTTTCCAGTTTGAGGACCTTTGCCATTGCTTCGCAGAGAGTCTTTTCAACTTCATTTGTCGGTTTGACATAATCGTTCATGAAGTCTGTTACGTTTGGCTTCGGAAGTGCTTTTCTGTCTAGCTTTCCGTTTGGTTTAAGCGGAACTTTGTCTATCTTTACATAATATGAAGGAATCATGTAGTAGGGAAGACGTTTCATGAGTTCTTTTCTCAGTTCTTCCGAATCAAACTTGACGTCTGCAGTGTAGTAAGCGCAGAGATAACTCTTTCCGCCTTCTTCGATTCCTTTAGCCGCAACCCAGTCGATTCCGAGAACTTCCTTGATCGATGCTTCAATTTCAGCAGGTTCAATTCTGTTTCCGTTGATCTTGATCATGTCGTTGCTTCTTCCGAGCAGGACATAGTTTCCGTCAGGGTTTCTTCTTGCAAGGTCGCCTGTGTGGTAAATGCCGTTTACGAAAGCTTTTGCAGTTTCTTCAGGGAGGTTCATATATCCGCGGACATACGGGTTTTCAAAGCACAGTTCACCCATCTCGCCTTCCGGAACTTCATTGCCGTCTTCGCCTATGAGGAAAATCTTGGAATTGACTTCGGGTTTTCCTACAGGGCATGTCTCATAAGACTTGTCAATCTTGAATACGCCGACAGCGAAGCCGCTTTCTGAGCATGCGTAAATGTTTATGAGGTCGAGGTTCTTGTTGTAAAGGTTGTTTGCGGGTTCGCTTCCGACAAACAGCATTCTGAGGAACGGACCTGTCTGATTTCCGAGCATACGTACATATGACGGAGTAAGGAATGTTATGGTGATTCTCTTCATGATGAAGAATTTTGCCAGTGCACCGGGGTTTTTGATTGTGGCATATGACACTACAAATGTTTTGCCTTCAAAAACGCTGAGAGCTTTCAGTATAACGATTACCGATGCGACAAAGTTCATCGGAGCGAGAAGAGCAAGACGGTCTTTGCCGTCAAACGGTGTCTCGCCATTGATTCTGATTGAATCTATTGCGTATTTAAGGTTGCCGTACTCGTGCAGTACGCCTTTCGGATTTCCGGTTGTTCCTGAAGTGTAAATTGCATAAGCTGCATCGTGTTCGTTTACTTCTTCATTTCCCTCGAGAGGTGATGTACGCATAACCTCATCCCAGTTGTGAGCTGAAATCTCAAACACACATCCGCAGTCTTTTCTTATGTATGCAATTCTGTCCGGAGCATATGTGTCTTCCACAAGTGCCCATGCTGCGCCTGCTTTCCAGACGCCTATCATGGCAATTATGGGCTGAATACCTCTCGGAAGATTGAGCAGAACAAATTTTTCCTTGCCGATTCCGTTGTTTTTCAGGTATGCATATACTCTTCCACTCATGTCGTCAAGTTCTGCATATGTAACACCTTTTGAACGGGTTTCATCAAAAAGAACGGCGGAATCCGGACTTTTAGCTGCGTATTCTCTTATTGTATCAATAATCGTCTTCATCTTTTCACCCATGCTTTCGGTATTATTCAATTGTAAGGATATCAAGGAAGCCGGTCACTTCGAATATTTCCATAACTGACTCGTTTACATGGACAATTTTCATTGATCCCTGTTTGGTCATTATTTTCTGTGTTGACAGAATGACTCTGAGTCCTGCAGATGATACGTAATCAACATCTTTAAAATCAAAAGTAAGTTCAGTAACTCCTTCGAGAGAGGGTTTGACTTTTGCTTCAAGTTCGGGGGCTGTGGTTGTGTCAATTTTTCCCGAAACTGTGATTAAGGCTGTTGTTCCTGTTTTAGTAATTGTAACGTTCATTGTTTTTTCTCCTCTTGAATTGATATCACGCAAAAAGCTGATACCATATTTTACACTTTTTTGCAAGGTTAAAACAATATATATTTGTGTTTTTTTATATTCATAGCTGAAAAAGTGGAATTATATGACGAAAAAAACTAAATATACTCGTGAAATTGTGTTTACATCACATGAAAAAAAGAGTAAACTAGACCTCGTTAAAACGATGCTAAATGAGGATTAAGGAGAAACATAACAGATTATGTGGACTTTTTTTATAGCACTGGCTTTGCTGATACTGGGTTATCTCGGCTATTCGAGACTAAGTGAAAAAGTATTCGGTGTCGATGAAAGAAAGACACCTGCAGTGGATCATCCAGATTATGTCGATATAGAGCCGCTGCCTAAGTGGAAGGCTTTCCTGATTGAACTGCTTAACATTGCAGGAACGGGGCCGATTTTCGGAGCTATCAGCGGTGCGTTGTTCGGCCCGATAGTATTCATCTGGATTGTTCTCGGATGCATACTCGGAGGAGCTGTTCATGACTATTATTCGGGTATGATTTCTTCAAGAAACAACGGAGCTTCGATGGCGGAAGTTTCGGGGAAATACGGCGGAGTCGTCATTAAGACTTTTTCGAGAATATTCGCGGTCATTCTGCTCATTCTGGTCACAGCGGTCTTTGTGGTTTCACCTTCATCACTTCTTGCCAATCTGACAAGCGGAACAATCCCATCATGGGTGTGGATGATTGTGATCCTCGCATACTATCTTGTGAGCGCAATAGTTCCGATAGACAAAGTTATAGGAAAGGCATATCCGATTTTTGGCGTAATACTCGTCCTGATGGCAGTATTTGTCCTGGGCGGAATCATGGTGAATCAGAAAGAGTATCCTATGCTTGAAATAATTGACCATTTCAAGGATTTTTCAAAGATGCACGGTGATCTTCCGTGGTGGCCTTTCATGTTTACCACGGTTGCATGCGGCGCAGTAAGCGGATTCCATGCAACCCAGTCTCCTGTTATTGCAAAATGCATTAAGAGCGAGAAAGAGGGAAGACAGGTATTCTACGGTGCAATGGTTGCGGAAGGAATAATCGCCCTCATCTGGGCTGCCGCTGCAATGGCATTTTTCCGCACAGACACTTTTGAAGGTTTTGATGCGCTGCTGAACATGGGCGGAGGAAACTCAATGTCCGTAAGACTTATTGCGGAAACGCTGCTTGGACCGGTCGGAACAATCCTTGCCATAGTCGGAGTTATTATCTGCCCGATAACAAGCGGAGACACTGCTTTGAGAAGCTGCAGACTCATCATTGCGGAAGTGTCCAGCCTTGACCAGAAAAAGATCAAGAACAGGCTCATTATAACAATTCCTCTTTTTGCCGCTGTCATAGGACTCAGCATCTGGAACTTCACTTCGCCGAAAAACTTCAATATACTGTGGAGATGGTTTGCGTGGTCGAACCAGATGATTGCAGCATTTACTCTCTGCGTCATAACAGTTTACCTTCTGAGAGAAGGAAAATACAGGTTCGGATCCCTCATAAGCGCTGTTCCTGCATCATTCATGATTGCAGTTACACTCACGTACATTCTCGGAGAACCGAATATTGCATTCGGTCAGATTATCCCAATGAATATTGCGTATATAGTCGGAGCAGCAGTGGCTGTGGCAATGTTCATTCTGTACATCGTGCTGCTTCTAAAAATGAGGGTGTTTGTAAAAAACAGGAATCCTCTGGAAAAATAAAGTAAAACAAGTGGAAAGTCATATGATTTTTGCAGAAAAGAATGCAAAAGTCATATGACTTTTTTGCGCCATGAAAACAATCTCAATTTGAGTATTTTTGTTGAAGATTCGCCTCATATGTGATAATATTATCATGAGTAAATATGTCTATTGAAAGGACAATAACATGAGTGCAAGAGTGTCGGCAAGATTTCCAACCGATGAAGAACTGAAACAGTTGAACAACTGCATAGAGAGAGTCAGAAAGACAATCGACTCGGACAAAAAAGAAGGAAAGAGAAGAAACTGCTGTGTCGTAACATATGGCTGCCAGCAGAATGAGGCGGACAGCGAACAGGTTGCCGGTATGGCTGTTGAAATGGGATACAACCTGACCGAACAGACAGAAGAAGCGGATCTTATTATAGTCAACACATGCGCAGTAAGGGAGCATGCAGAGAAGAAAGTTTTCAGCATTACGGGCGGATACAAGCATCTGAAAGACGCCAATCCGGATCTCGTAATAGGAATATGCGGATGCATGGTTTCTGAAGAGAAGAATGCGGAAAAGTTCAAAAAGAGCTATCCGTACGTAAACTTCACATTCGGAACGGAATCTCTCTGGAAATTCCCCGAGATACTTGATTCCGTAATAAACGGAGAAAAGAGAAGCTTCGTCAAAAACACAGGCGACGAAGTAATCTGCGAGAGAACTCCCACATCGAGAAAGAGTTCATTTTCGTCCTGGCTCAGCATTATGTACGGCTGCAACAACTTCTGTACCTACTGCATAGTTCCTTACGTAAGGGGCAGAGAGAGATCAAGAAGACCCGAAGACATACTGAATGAGGCAAAACAGCTTATCGACGCAGGATACAAGGAAATAACGCTGCTGGGACAGAATGTAAACTCATACGGAAAAGAATACGGCGTTTCTTTTGCTTCACTAATTAAGCAGATAGCCATGCTTGACGGAGATTTCATAATCCGTTTCATGTCAAGCCATCCGAAGGACATGTCGGACGAGCTGATTCAGGTCATTGCGGACTGTCCGAAAATAGAGAGGCACATACATCTTCCGTTCCAGTCAGGCAGCACAAGAGTGCTTAAACTGATGAACAGGCATTACACAAGGGAAGATTACCTTGCCCTTATAGGGAGAATCAGGGAGAAGAACCCGGACATCTCGCTCTCGGCTGACGTTATGGTAGGTTTTCCGGGGGAGACCGAGGAAGATTTCGAAGACACGCTCAACCTCATCAGGGAAGTTGAATTCGACATGATGTTCTCGTTTATCTACTCTCCGAGGGACGGCACACCTGCCGCTAAGGAAGTCCAGATGAGCGAAAAGGAAAAGACCGACAGGTATCTCAGACTCCTCAAGGTACAGGAGCCCATAGCTGAAAAGAAAGCCCAGAGATTCCTGGGAAGAACCGAAAAGGTTCTGGTCGAAGGCAGAAGCAAAAACAACAAGGACATGTTCACCGGAAGAACAAGCGGACTCAAGATTGTCCTGTTCGAAGGCGATGACGGCATGACCGGAAGGTTTGCGGATATAGAGATAACCGAAGCACATGCATTTGCTTTGTACGGAAAAGTTAAAAAAGTTTATTAAGGCGGTAATAAGTATATGACACCGATGATGGTACAGATACTTGGAATAAAAGACAGATATAAGGAATACATCCTCATGAGCAGAATCGGAGATTTCTACGAGATGTTCTATGAGGATGCAAAGATTGCATCACAGGAACTCGACCTCGTTCTCACGGGAAAGGACTGCGGAGAAGACGAAAGAGCTCCGATGTGCGGAGTTCCTTACCATGCAGTTGACGGATATATAGGGAAACTTGTGTCAAAGGGATACAAAGTTGCAATTGTGGAACAGCTGGAAGATCCCGCAACGGCTGTCGGATTAGTCAAGAGAGACGTCGTCCGCATGATAACTCCCGGTACTATGACCGAGAGCACATATCTGGACGAAAAGAAGAACAACTATCTCGGCTCCATCTACAAAGGTGAAGACGGGTTCGGAGTCTGCTTTGCAGACGTGTCGACGGGTTCAGTCAACTCAACCGAGTTCAGGGGAGAAAACGCAGTCAATTCACTTCTGAGTGAACTGGGCGTATATGAGCCAAAAGAAGTAGTCACAAACTGCACTGCTTCAGAACTTGGTGAAGTTGCATCTTTTCTGAAAGACAGAATAAACTGCCTTGTCAACGACAGTCAGGATTCAAGATACGACTATGCATATGCAAAGGCGGAGGCCGAAAGACATTTTTCAAGCATGCCTGACGAATTCGTTCAGGAAGAGAGCTATTCGCTCCTTGCGTTCGGCGCGCTCGTCTCCTATGCAAAAGAGACACAGAAGAATGAACTTGAAAACCTGAGCACTCTCAATTACTACAAAAACGGAAGATTCATGGAAATGGATCTTAATACAAGACGGAATCTTGAACTTACGGAAACAATGAGAAGAGCTGAGAAGAAGGGCTCGCTGCTATGGGTTCTGGACAAGACGAAAACAGCAGCAGGCGCAAGACTGCTCCGTTCGTTCATAGACTTTCCTCTCGTCAATCCAAACCAGATAGGCAGAAGACAGAAGGCCGTCAGTGAACTCTACAGCAGATTCATAGACAGGGGTGAACTGTCTGAAATACTGTCGGGAATCCTGGATCTGGAAAGAATAATGACAAAGATTGTCTACGGTACTGGAAACGCAAGGGATCTCAGGGCTTTGTCGTCAACGGCAAAGGTGC
The DNA here is from genome assembly GCA_902791785.1 of uncultured Ruminococcus sp. Lineage (GTDB taxonomy): Bacteria > Bacillota > Clostridia > Oscillospirales > CAG-272 > CAG-841. The sequence continues at coordinate 9,444 of CADAXH010000002.1, forward strand.
TTCCCGAACTTAAAGCCAAAACTTCAGCCTTTAATTCAGACGAGATGAGAAGCATTTCCGAAAACATAGACGAGCTGAAAGACATATATGAACTCATCGACGAATCCATAGTGGAAGATCCGCCTTTCTCAGTCAGGGAAGCGGGCATGATCAAACCCGGTTTCAATGACGAAGTCGACAGACTGAGAAACATACTGAACGGCGGCAAGAGCTGGCTCTCAGAAATTGAGGAGAGAGAGAAGAATGCAACGGGAATAAAGACACTCAAAGTTGGCTACAACAAAGTGTTCGGCTACTATATAGAAGTGTCAAAATCCTTTGTGAACGACGTTCCGGACAGGTTTATAAGAAAGCAGACTCTCGTCAACGGCGAGAGATACATAACCGAAGAACTCAAGGAGATGGAAGCCCAGATGCTCGGAGCATCGGAACACATCAAGTCTCTTGAGTATCAGCTTTTCTCTTCAATAAGGGAAGAGGTTGCAAAGAGCATTCACAGAGTCCAGAAGACCGCGTATGCGCTCGCAAAACTTGACGTATACTGTTCGCTCGCCGAAGTGGCGCAGAGATACAACTACACAATGCCTGAAGTCGATTACAGTGACGTGATAGAAATCAGGGACGGAAGACATCCCGTGGTCGAGAGATTCTCAAGCGAAACATATTTTGTTCCCAATGACACTTCAATGGACGGTGGCAAAAACAGATTCATGCTCATAACAGGACCGAACATGGCCGGAAAATCCACATATATGAGACAGGTTGCCATCATTTGCCTTATGGCTCAGATCGGCTCGTTTGTACCTGCCGCAAGCGCCAGAATAGGCATTGTGGACAAACTGTTCACAAGAGTAGGTGCGTCGGACGACCTCACAATGGGTCAGTCCACTTTCATGCTTGAGATGAGCGAAGTTGCATACATACTCACCCATGCGACGAAGAAGAGCCTCGTCATTTATGACGAAATAGGAAGAGGAACGAGCACATTCGACGGAATGAGCATAGCAAGAGCGGTTGCTGAATACACACTGAGCAAAAAGGTCGGTTCAAAGACACTGTTCGCAACCCATTACCACGAACTCACAACACTCGAAGACGAGTGCGAAGGAGTCGTCAATTACAACATTGCAGCAAAGAAAAAGAATGACGATATAGTATTCCTGAGAAAGATAGTCAAGGGTTCTGCCGACGACAGCTACGGTATAGAAGTTGCAAAACTTGCCGGTGTTCCGAAAGACGTCACAAGAAGAGCAAGAGAAATACTCGAAGCACTTGAAACCACAGGAATAGTCAGGGAAAAGTCCGCCACTCCGTCAAGGGAAGAGGACCTCATGATCAGCTTTGAAGACATGAAGGACAATGAAGTGGCAGAGAGACTCAGAAACACGGATATAAATACACTTACACCTTTAGAGGCGATAAACTTGATTTATGAGCTCAAAAAGATGCTTAACTGAAAGGGAATTCTATGTCAGTAATTAATGTTCTGGATATAAGCGTTGCCAATCTGATATCCGCGGGAGAAGTGGTCGAGAGACCAAGCTCCGCAATCAAAGAGCTTTGCGAAAACTCAATGGATGCCGGAGCAAAAAACATAACCGTCGAAATACAGAACGGCGGGATTGCTCTCATGCGGGTAACTGACGACGGATGCGGAATGTCCGGAGAAGATGCGGTTTTGTGCATAAAGCGTCACGCGACAAGCAAAATCAAGGATGCAAAGGACCTGAACAAGATACTCACGCTCGGATTCAGAGGTGAGGCTCTTGCAGCCATAACCGCTGTCACCAATGCGAGAATAATGACGAAGAGAAAAGAGGACCAGGCGGGAACACTGCTCAGATGCGAATACGGAACGGTTACAGAGATATCCGAAGGCGGTTATCCGAACGGCACTACCGTAATATGTGAAAAACTGTTTGCAAGGACTCAGCCAAGACTCAAATTCCTAAAGTCTGACGCAGCCGAGGGCGCTGCATGCGCTCAGGCGGTCGAAAGACTTGCTCTCTCTCATCCGGAAGTGTCATACAAATTCATCTCAGACGGAGTGCTTAAACTGTCAACTCCGGGAGACGGAAATCTTCTCAATGCAATATATGCGGTTTACGGAAGAGAATTCTCAAAGAAGCTTCTCGAAGTGAATTCAAAGAGTGGCGGAGTGGCCGTACAGGGCTATATAGGTGTTCCGGACAACTGCAGGGGCAACAGATTGATGCAGGTGTTTTTCGTCAACCACAGAAGCGTCAAGAGCGCTCAGATGACTGCGGCTCTGGAGTCTGCATACAGAACACACATAATGGTGAACAAGTTCCCGGTCTGCGTACTGAATGTTCAGGTCAACCCGATGTACGTCGACGTAAACATCCATCCTTCTAAAATGGAAGTCAAGTTCTCCGAGGAGAAGGCTATATTCGACTCCATCTACTACACGGTCAGGGGTGTTCTTGAAAGAGACGTCAAGAGATTCAATCTTGAACTTCCCGAAGAAAAAATAACGGAAGAAGAAAAGAAGGCAATCGACACTCTGACAATGCCCAGGGTGCCGGAAACTGTCCCTGCGCCAAAACAGGAAGTTGAAAAGCCCAAGGCAAAGGAAGAAGTCAAGTTTGAAAAGCCCGGGTTCGAGCCCAAACAGGACGAACTCAACATAAAAGAGACTTACAAGGCCCGCTACAGTGCTATAAACATAGAAAAAGACGACGACGAGCCGGAACTTCCGAGAATTCCCCAGTGCACGGATGCAAAACTCAGCGAGTACAAACCTCTGCCCGTACCGGAATACAGAATCGTCGGGGAAGTGTTCAGAACATATGTAATCGTCGAGACGAAAAACGAGATGATTATGATAGACAAGCACGCTGCGCACGAAAGAATAAATTATGAGAAGCTGCGTGCTCAGTACAGGCAGTCAAAGCCTGACACACAGCTGCTGCTCGTTCCTCACAAAATGATGCTGAACGATACGGAAGCGGTTGCTGCAAAAGAAAACAAAGCGGCTATTGAAAAGCTCGGATACACATATGACCTTGACGGAAAGACAATGGCCGTCACAGGCATTCCTTCGGGAACAGACATAAAGGAAGCAGAAGGAATACTGGCTTCTCTCATAGACGCATCCGTCAGCGGAGAGTCACTGGAAGAAGTCAACAACTCCCACTTTGAAAAAGTCCTTTATACAGTCGCATGCAAGGCGAGCATAAAGGGCGGAAGGGAATATGACGAACAGACTCTGAAGTGGATTATAGACAACGTTTTCAGATATGACTGCATAAAGAATTGTCCTCACGGAAGAACCATCGGATTTGTTCTGAGTGAGAGAGATTTGAATGTGAGATTCGGAAGAGAGGACTGATTATGTTCAAGGTTATAAAGAAGGAAGGAAAAGCCAGGAGAGGGGTATTTGAATCCGTTCACGGAACTGCTCAGACTCCTGTTTTCATGAATGTAGGGACTTCTGCAGCCATAAAAGGCGGTGTCGCAGCTGAAGACCTCAAGGAACTCGGATGTCAGATTGAACTGTCCAACACATACCATCTCCACCTGAGACCCGGCGACGAAGTGGTACACAGACTCGGAGGCCTTCACAAGTTCATGAACTGGGACAGGCCTATACTCACTGACAGCGGTGGCTTTCAGGTATTCTCGCTTGCCCAGCTGCGCAAGATAAAAGAAGAGGGAGTATATTTTGCTTCACACATAGACGGCAGGAAGATTTTCATGGGTCCTGAAGAATCCATGAAAATACAGTCAAACCTCGCCTCTACAATTGCAATGGCATTTGACGAATGTGTAGAGAATCCTTCTCCATATGAATACGTTAAACAGTCCTCAGAGAGAACCATCAGATGGCTTGAGAGATGCAGAAAAGAAATGGACAGGCTCAATACGCTTGATACGACAATCAACAAAAGCCAGATGCTTTTCGGAATCAATCAGGGTGGAACATATCCCGATCTCAGGATTGAAAACATGAAGGCAATAAGAGAAATAAACTGCGAAGGGTACGCAATAGGCGGACTGGCTGTCGGTGAAGAGACATCAGTCATGTATGAAATTATCGAGGCTGTTGAAGAATATATGCCCGAGGACAAGCCCAGATATCTCATGGGCGTCGGAACACCTTCGAATATCCTCGAAGCAGTGCATAGGGGAGTAGACTTCTTTGACTGCGTCATGCCGAGCAGAAATGCGCGCCACGGCTTTTTATTCACCTGGAACGGAACAGTAAACCTGAACAACAACAAATATATGGATGATCCGAATCCTATTGACGAGCACTGCAATTGTCCTGCCTGCAGACTCCATTCCAAAGGCTATATCCGCCATTTGCTGAAAGCGGGAGAGATGCTGGGAATGAGACTTGCAGTCATGCACAATCTGTATTTCTACAACGAACTGATGCAGAAGATCCGCGATGCTCTCGACAAGGGAGAATACGAAACATTCTACAACAAATACAAAGACTTGTTTATGCAGAGGATATAATATGTCAAGATACGATACTGTCATGAGATTCTTTCTGGAACAGAAAGAGGAGAATGAAAAGAGAACAAGCGAGAATATTGAAAAATACCGTAAAGGAAACTGCGAACTTAAGCTTGTTTCAGATGAAGAAGCCTATCAGGACGCAACAGTAATCGTCAGACAAAAGAGGCACCAATTCAGATTTGGTGCCAATCTCTTCATGCTCGATGAATTTGAAAATGAAGAAAAGAACAGAATATACAGGGAAAAGTTTCCCGAACTGTTCAACCTTGCCACGCTTCCGTTTTACTGGAATACAACTGAGCCTCAGGAAGGTCATTTCAGATTCGATAAGAACTGCGAGAGAATCTACAGAAGACCCTCAATCGACCTTTGCATGGAATACTGCAAAGAAAACGGAATTGAGCCTAAGTGCCACTGCCTGAACTATGATGCACTTACTCCGGAATGGACAAAGAGTCTTCCGACTGACGTTCTTAAAGAAAAGCTTGAAAACAGATTCAGACAGATTTCGGAAAGGTATTCCAAAGACATACCCAGCTTTGAAGTGACAAATGAGACTCTTCAGATGTGGCACAACACACAATTTTTCATGGAAGACGATTTTCTTGAGTGGAGCTATATCACAGCGGACAAGTATTTCAAAAACAACGAGCTCATCATCAATGACTACAACATCTGGGATCCGTGTGAACATAACAGAAACTACTATTACATGCAGATAGAGAGACTTCTCAGAAACGGAATAAAGCATCTTGACACAATCGGTTTGCAGTTCCACTGCTTTTTCCCTGAAGAAAAAGAAGAACAGCATGCAAAGCAGAAGTTCAACCCTGAAAGGCTCTATGCGCTTTTCGATCTGTATGCAAGATTCGGAAAAGAAGAGCAGATTACCGAGATGACCATTCCTGCAAGAAGCGCAAATGAAGAAGACGAACGTGTTCAGGCAGACCTGACTGAGAATCTCTACAGACTGTTTTTCTCACATCCGAATATGAACGGAATCATATACTGGAACCTCGTTGACGGATACGGTTACAAAGCTGAGCCCGGCGACATGACTGCGGGAGAAAACATTTATTACGGAGGACTGCTCAGATTTGACATGTCCGAAAAGCCTGTATACAAGCAACTGAAACACCTGATTAATGAAGAGTGGAACACAAAAGAAACGCTCACTTTAAAAAACGGAACGGCGTCATTCAGAGGATTCTTCGGAGAATATGAAGCGGAACTGCACTGTGACAACAAAGTTAAAAAGTTCGGTTTTTATCTGGATAAAAAGCAGTGCTGCAATTCCGAAAACAAAAATATACTGGTTGTCGGCGGATAAGGAGACGTATGGAACTTCTTGATTACGAGAAAAAACACATGGATTATTTGAGACAAAATGCGGGCGAATGTTCACTTTTTCTTAAAAGAAACGGCGAATTTCCACTTGAGTCTCCATGCAGTCTTGTGCTGATTGGCAACGGAGCAAGAAATACAATAAAAGGCGGGACAGGATCGGGAGACGTATCATCCCGCTTTTTCAAGTCCATAGAAGATGCTCTTGCTTCTGACGGATTCACAATAACTTCTTCAGCATGGCTCGACGCATATGACGAGTTCAAAAAGAGCACCAAAAAGGAATATATCAGGGACACAAAAGCAAAGGCCAAAAAAGCACATATATGGTCTGCTGTATATTCCATGGGTTTTTTTGAAGAAGAGAAAGATTACGACATTTCCTGCGATTATGACGGAGATGCATGCGTATATGTTCTGGCCAGAAATTCAGGCGAGGGAAATGACAGAAGAAACATCAAGGGCGACGTAAAACTGTCGGACAGGGAAGTCAGAGACATACTTTATCTCAACAAAAAGTTCAAAAAGTTCATGCTGGTTCTTAACGTCGGAGGAGTCGTGGATTTATCTACGGTTATGGAAGTGTCCAACATATTGCTCCTGTCTCAGCTTGGAGTTGTAACAGGAGAAGTCTTTTCAGACATTCTTCTGGGCAGAACAAACCCGTGCGGAAAACTTACAACAACGTGGGCTAAGCCCGAAGACTATCCATTTTTTGAAGAATTCGGGGACAGGGACGACACATATTACAAAGAGGGCATTTATGTAGGCTACAGGTATTTCAATACTGTAAATGCGCCGCTGTTGTTCCCGTTCGGATACGGATTGTCTTATACGGATTTTGATATTTCGGTGTGCGACGTCTCGCTCAGCGGAAATGAGATGAAAGTAAAATGCATTGTAAAGAACACAGGGGAATACAGCGGGAAGGAAGTTGTTCAGGCATATGTCAGCAAACCCGTTGTGACACTGGACAATCCTTATACGGAACTCTGCAATTATGTGAAGACCGATCTTCTGAAACCGGGACAGGAGCAGGAAATAACTCTCGTCATTGATTTCTCAAAACTGACAAGCTACGACGAAAAGAGGGCATATACAATTCTCCAGAAAGGCACATATGTTATAAGGATAGGCAATTCTTCGGTCAACCTGAAACCGGTTGCAAGATGCATTCTTAGTGAAGAAATAGTGGTTGAAAAACTCAGAAACAAGTGCAGGGACGAAAGCCTTTCGGATTTTACAGCAGAAGTAAATGACGAAGTGCTTGAAAATGTTCCGAAATTCATGCTGAACCTGTCTTTAGAGACAAGAATGGTCGAATACGGAAATGACGAATATATTGATCCCCTGATTGAAAAGCTGTCTGACAAAGAGCTTGCATACATGTGCCTCGGACACTACAGCGGCGGAATAGCTACAATGGTGGGCTCATCCTGCAAACACGTCGTCGGAGGGGCAGGAGAAACCGTTCTAAGGATTCCCGAAATCAAGGAACACCTCACAATGGCAGACGGACCTGCGGGACTCAGACTGAAAAGAGAATATGGAGTAGACGAGCGGGGAGTGTATGACGTGGTGATGGATCCGCTGGTGGAAAGGATGGTAGACTTTTTGCCAAAGCCTGCAGCAATGTTCATCAGACCACCAAAGAACCGTCACGGAACGATTCATCATCAGTATACGACTGCAATCCCTATAGGAACAGCCATTGCTCAAAGCTTCAATGACAGATTCGCATTTGATTGCGGCGAATTGGTGGCAGAAGAAATGAAGATGTTCGGAGTGGATCTGTGGCTCGCACCTGCGCTCAACATACACAGAAACATATTGTGCGGCAGGAATTTCGAATATTATTCGGAAGATCCGTATGTGTCTGGAAGAACAGCCTCAATGATGACAAGAGGGGTTCAGCAGACAAACGGACTCGGTGTTACAATCAAACATTTTGCCTGCAACAATCAGGAGTTCAACAGAAACAACTCAAATTCGCACGTCAGCGAAAGAGCATTGAGAGAGATATATCTGAAAGGATTTGAAATTTGCATAAAGGATGCAAATCCCAAAGCTGTCATGACGAGTTACAATCTGATCAACGGAACACACACATCTGAATCTCATGAGCTTATAAACGACATACTGAGATGCGAATGGAATTATGACGGCCTCATAATGACGGACTGGATTGCTTCTGGAAGACGTTTCTGCTCCAAGAGCAAATATCCCGCTCCTTATGCTTCGAAAAACATACTGGCGGGAAACGACCTGACTATGTCCGGATGTCCAAAAGATTACAAAGATATCCTTAAAGCACTGAAGCAGGGAAGACTGAAACGTCAGGATCTGGTTTACAGCGCATCGAGAATATACAGGTCGATCATAAGACAAAAGAAAAATGAGTCATTTGTATGAGAAACAAATAAGAGGGTCCGATCAAAACCTGGTGAACCAGGTTTTGTGTCGGCCCTCTTTTTCGCAACACTCAGCAAGCTTATCTGTCATTATTATATTTTCGGTTGGCCATATTCCCGCTTCATGATAGTTTGGCAAGTGTATACTTTCCAACAGACTCCATTACTCTTTCCTCACGGTCGTGGCATGTGAACAGAATGGTCTGAACATTGGATTCAGCCAGGGAACTCAGCAGCTTAAGTGCATGAGTGAGCCTTGAATTATCTGTTCTCGAGAAGCTCTCGTCAAAGAGCAGAGGAGGAGTTGCAGCCTTATACAGAGTATCTATAAGTGCAAGTCTCAAAGAGATGTAAGTGATGTCTTCAGTTCCTGCAGACAGATTGTCAGCAGACCTGAAGTAGTGCCCGTCCTCATACCGGACAGAGAAGTCTGTATCAAGCTGAACGGATGAATATTTGCCATCAGAAAGTTCGGACAGATATTTACCAGCACTGTCGGCAATCTTCGGTGAAACGCTTTCCCTGAGTCTGCCGCTTGCGTTGTTCACAGCTTCTATCGCCATGACGTAAGCAACATATTTCTGTTTGTATGTCTCAAGAAGACGGGTCTTTGAATCAAGTTCGACGGCGAGGTTGGCAGGGTCTTCATTTGTCGCTCTGAAAACAGAGATGTCGTTTTTGAGCTGCTGCATCCTCTCTGCAAGATTGTCCAGAGATGCTTTGAGAAAACGGAATTCCTTTTCTTTCTTTTCATAGTCGAATTTGGCAAGTTCTTCTTCGTTGAATTCCATTGTCATGACAGCCTGCAGATAGTCCTGCTTGTACTGGCTGAGAGTCTCGTCTATGTTTTCAATTGAGCGTTTTTCTACATTTGTATTATTATTCAGAACGCCAAGCAGCTCCTTGCTTTTTCGGCATTCTTCTATCGCGGATCTGAGAGAGGAGAGAATGTCTTCGGAAACCTGGAAACCATCGCTTGAAAGCTTGTCGGATATCTGCCTCTTCAGCGCATTAAGCTTGTCTGTTTTATCGTTGAGATTGTCTTCGGATGACCTGAGAGTTTCAGTTATGAGGGTAATGACTGTTTCGTCTCTCATCGCAGCGCTCATGGTCTCAGAGAACTCCTCGTACGACTTGCAGTTGAACTTTGAATACATATTTTTCAGTTTTTTGTTTGCCCCGCTCTTGGCAGATATAACAATGAGCGAAACAACAAACAGCACAGCAAAAGCGGATACGAATACGATTGCAAGGTTCTGCGGAATCGTCGGTATGAAGAATGCTGCCCCTGCAGCCACCAGCAGAAGAACGGACAGGATCAGGGTGATAAGAGATACCATCCCCAGCGTCTGGACTTTTTTGTGGTTGTTTCTGATGTTCTCAATAAGCTCAGCGCGTCTGTGCGGATCGGAACCCAGATTATTGAACAGCTGCACCTTTTCAGCCATGCTCTTCATTTTTGCCTGCGCTTCGTCCCTTGACTTCTTAGCTTCCCTGTATGACTCCTGTGCGCTGTTCAGTTCGAATTCGCACTTTTTCAGGCCGTCAGAGTACCTGTCTTCATACACTCTTGCTCCGAAATGCTTTTTGTCTGAGAGGGCCTCTTCCTCTTTTTTCTTTGCTTCGGAATAGGAAGAGTATGTTTCCTGGCGCTTTTTCATCAGTTTGTAGACTGTGTATTTGTTCCAGAGATCCATCTCCTTTGAAACTTTATCAAATCTCTCTTTGGATGTTTCAAGTTTCTGTTTTGTTTCTCTGTAGTTTCCTTCTGCGACTATGAGGGCAGAACTTCCGCCTTCAGCTTTTTCAAGCCTTTCGCTTAAAGAGTCGCACTCCTTCTGCAGGTCATAAATCCTGCCGCCATTCTGGTTTTTATACAAAAGTATTTTTCTCGCATCATCCAGCTTTTTCACGGCTTTTTGGACATTTACGTCTTCGCTTCCGGAGAAGAGAATATTCTGTGCAGCCTCGGCAAGATCCTTTCCTCCGACCTTGCTGTCTGTCAGCTGATCTATGAATGCGGTGCTGTTGAATACGGATTCATTTACACCAAAGAAGACTTCGCCTGGTACCTTTCCCTGGAAGACAGGTCTGCCTGAAGACAGCTCTGTTACAACACATCTTTCGCTGAGTTTGGCTTTTCCGTCTGAACCGTATACGCAATAGTTGTCCCTGTCGATTCTGAACTGATGCCCGTTTTCGCTGACGTCTATGTATCCGGATGCCCTGAGGGTGTTCCAGCTTATGTATCTGAGCTTTTCGTCACCTCTTCCTGCAAGTCCGTAGAAGATAAACTTGATGAAGTTGCACAGAGTGCTCTTGCCGCTCTCGTTGTTTCCCCTGATGATGTTGATACCTTTTCCGAGATCAACCGATACGTCCTGGAGTTTTCCGAAACTGCGGATTACTATTGTGTCAATCGTCAATTCCTTCACTCCTTTCAAAGCACCTGTCGGCGTTGTTCTTCCTGAATTTTTTTACGATGGGTCTTTCCATCGCACGTTTGAATTTTATAAACAGATTTTCTTTGTCGTTGATGGGTTTTGTCAGTATGGCCAATGCACCGCCTTTTCTTGCACACCCTATATCGGTGAAAACCTGATCTCCGATGACCGCAACCTGATCCGGTCTGACACCGAACATTGTGCATGCCTCAACAATGGCCTTTTTTGAGGGCTTGAAGCTGTTGAATATGTAGGGAAGTCCGAGAGGAGTTGCAAACTCGCTAACTCGCTTTTCCACGTTGTTTGAGGCTATGAGGATGGATATATTGTTCTGTCTCAGCAGATTGATCCATTCATTGGCTTTCTCTGTGGGTATTTTTTCGCCATACGTGACAAGCGTATTGTCTATGTCGAGCACAACACAATTTATGCCTTTCTCTGTGAGAAAAGAAGGGCGTATTGAAAATGCCGAATCGAAATAGTAATCCGGTTGAAGTCTGCTCATTGTCGCCCTCCTTTCCGAGGATAAAGAAAACTGCGCCTGGAATGTTCAATGCTCATTCGGGGCGCAGTCGGTTTCCAGAAAATTATTCTGTCTTTTCTTCTGTTTCTTCAGTGTTTTCAGTTGTTGTTGCAACTTCAACTTCAGATTCTTTTACTGCATCTGTGTTTTCTGTTGTTTCAGCAGGTGTATCTGTTGCCACAGGTTCATCAGCTTTCTTGTCTATGCTTGAAAGTGCACTGCGCTTAAATGTAAGTCTTGTTCTTTCTTTGCTTGTGATGATTGTGAATGTATCTTCTCTGACACGTACGACTCTTCCTACGATGCCTCCGACAGTAGTAATTTCGTCACCTACTCTGAGACTGTTGCGCATGTTGTCCTGTTCTCTCTGCTGTTTCTTCTGAGGTCTTAAAACCACAAAGTAGAAAACAAGGATGATAACTACGAGCATTCCCCAAAAGAACCACTGGCTTGAAAAAATGCTTGCGATTCCTGTTGGCTGTGCTGCTTGTGTGGTAGCCGGTTCGTCTGCAAGAAGAGCAGCGCCGCGGCCGATTAAACTCAATATGTTCATTTAAACTTCCCCTTGATTAAATCTTTTGAAATATTATACACTCACGTGGAAATAAAAGCAATATAAAACTTAATCAGAGTCTCATTCAAAAGGCAAAAATACGGAAAATCCAGTTGTGCAAAGGGATTTTGCTGACTCTTGATTTTTGAAAAAAAGTAGTGTATAATACGCGAGTATTCGTGTGGAGCTATAAAGTAGGTGGGTTTTATGAGAAAATTACTGCTTACAGGGTTCACTCCTTTCGGAGGAGAATCAATCAATCCTTCATGGGAAGCCGTGAAAAGAATTGAAAATATCGACGGCTTTGCCTTGCAAAAGGCAGAGATTCCGGTTGAATGGGATTCGGCTTTCAAAGTGTTGACCGAATCATGGGAACAGTACAATCCGGACTGTATACTCATGGTTGGACAGGCCGGTTCCAGTGACTCCGTGCGAATCGAGAGGATAGCAATCAATCTGTGTTCCCCTATAAAGGACAACCGGGGAAAATATCACCTGGATGATCCGAAAGAAACAAAAATTGACGAAAACGGACCGGATGCCATTTTCTCAAGTTTTGATTATGAGAAAATATCTGAGGCTCTGAAACGCGAAAACGTAAAGGCCAGATATTCATTCTCAGCGGGAACCTACCTGTGCAATTTCCTGCTTTATTCTGTTCTGAACAGAATCTACCAAGGCAAAATGTCAACCAGAGCCGGGTTTATTCATGTTCCTTACGCAAGCGAACAAAACAAAACAGACTCTCCGAGCATGAGTCTCGAAGAAATAACAAAAGCAGTGAAAACCGCAGCAAAAAATATTATCTAATTTCTGCTGGCCTCTTTTCGAAAGGAAATTTGATGAAGACTTTCTCAAAAATATTGGCGCTGGTGCTTGTTTTGTGCATGGCGGTGGTGCTGCTCTTGTCCTGCAACAAGGAAGAGAAGTATGCCGAGGTTGCCTTAAAGCATCTGGAAACCAAATATGAGACAAAAGAATTTGAAGTTAAGAACATAGTCAGAGAAGGAAATACAAGCGGAAGATATGTAGTCGACGCCGTCTGCGACGACGACAATGTGCACTTCAATGTGTTTGTTTATTCATCTCTTCTGATCAGCGATGGTTATTCGGTTGAAAAAGCGAACGCCGTGATGAGGGAACAGTTCAAGAACACACTGACCGACAATCTGCTTGGAGACTATGTAAGTGACGTTGAATGGCTCAGAATTTACAACGAGCCTCACACGGACTACAGTTTTGTGGATGTGGACAATCCCGATTCTGTGACGGCGGACAAAGTTGAGGATATTTACAAGCTGAAATTCGTAAACGGACTCACGCTTGAAAAAGTATCCCAGCTTATCATCGACTGTTCAGACGCATTTTCCGAGGACTTCGGCTCACTTGAAAGCATTACTTACGAGTTTGAACTTGACGGACTCAAATATGACGCAACTTTCCCCGTGAGCGTAACAAACAGCAAGACTGCTGAAGACGTACAGGAATTTCTGAAACAGAAAATAGAATCAAAATCTTCGGACGGAAATGCAACTTTCTACTGGCAGGAGACTGAAGCGATAGTAATTACGGTTGAAGACGAGTCTACAAGTATTGAGACAACAGAGCAGACTGATGCAGTCAGCGACACAAAAAGAAGATAATTAACTGCACAAAAAAAATACGGACTGGCGTTTGCCAGTCCGTTTTATTCGGTTCGGTTAATTATTTGCCTTTTTTGAGGATAGCCATCATATCGTCGAAATCGCTGTCTGATACGAGGTTTTCTTCATCGCTTACTGTTGATACTGTCTGTGTAGCTGCTGTGTTTTCTGTTGCTGCCACAGGTGTCGGCTGCTGAACTGCAGCTGCCGGTTTTGTATCGTCAGGTGAACGGAAGCCTGTTGCAATGACTGTAACTTTGATTGTGTCTTCAAGGCTGTTGTCAAATGCTTCACCCCAGATGATCTTAGCATCAGGATGTGCTTCGTTTGTGATCATTGATGTTGCTGTTTCAACTGCGTCAAGGCTGATGTCCGGGCAACCTGTTACGTTAACAAGGATACCTGTTGCGCCTGAAATTGTTGTTTCAAGAAGCGGGCTTGTGATAGCCATCTTAGCAGCTGTCTCAGCTTTGTCTCTGCCTGAACCTGTGCCTACGCCCATGTGAGCGAAGCCTGCATCACGCATAACTGCGGATACATCGTTGAAGTCAAGGTTAACAACACCAGGAATGTTGATAAGGTCTGAAATGCTCTGAACACCGTGACGGAGTACGTCATCTGCATATTCAAATGCATTTGCAAGAGTGATTCTGTTTTCAGAAATCTGTTTAAGTCTTTCGTTAGGAATTACGATAAGTGAGTCAACGTAGTCGCGGAGATGAACGATTCCTTCTTCTGCCTGGATCATACGTTTTCTTCCTTCGAAAGAGAAGGGCTTGGTAACGAAGCCAACTGTAAGGATTCCCATTTCCTTAGCAACTTTGGCTACGACCGGAGCAGCACCTGTTCCTGTACCGCCGCCCATACCTGTTGTGATGAATACCATATCTGCGCCGCGGATAACATCTGCGATGCTGTCAATGCTTTCTTCAGCAGCACGTTTGCCTACGTCAGGATCTGAACCAGCGCCGTGGCCCTTTGTGAGCTTTTCACCAATTGCAATCTTTGTTGTTGCGCTTGATGTCAGAAGAACCTGCTTGTCGCAGTTAACTGTGATAAAGTCAACACCCTGGATGTTGGACTGAATCATACGATTTACGGCATTACCGCCACCGCCACCGACACCGATGACTTTGATCTTAACGTTGCTTTCATAATTGTCGTTGAATTCAAATGGCATAATATAACCTCCTGTAATTTCTCCAAAAAATAACTCCAATTTGAGATACACTCTAATAATAAAATAAAAAAAATAATTTTGCAATAGCAAATAATAAAAATACGCGCGCATTTTTAAAAAAACACGCGCATTTTTATTAAAAATTTTGATTAAGCTCCTCCGGTTATCTGAAAAGACACTTCATCGGGCGAATATGCATACAGCACTCCGGTGACATTCGGTGTATTGCTGCTTATATATTCGATCGCTTTTATACAAGTGCTTATTTTTTTGGACAAATCCTTGTGAGAGCCAAATACAAGTGTATACTTGTTGTTATACAAAACCTCCAGATCGTACTTGCTTTTGAGTGAAAAGCGGCTGATTCCGTCTCCGAGTCCGGATTCGGTCAGGGTTTTGAGTATCTCTTCGTACTCTGTTATCACCCCGTCGTCCAGCTCAAGCTTCTTTCCGATTTCACATGTCTTGAGTTTGG
>CADAXH010000003.1 GCA_902791785.1 uncultured Ruminococcus sp.
TGCAATTGTTTTCATTTCCTCATCAGTTGCCAATCCCATAGCACGAATGTGATACTCATTAACCATAGGATCGTCCAGAGGATCGCTCTTATAGCAATACTCTATTACAGGGAATGGGAGTTTTGTTCCTTCGGTAATGCCGAGTCTTTTTGAAAGAGAGCCGGCAGCTACATTTCTCACTATAACTTCCAGGGGCACTATTTCAACTTTCTTTACAACTGTTTCTCTGTCGTTCAGTTCCTTGACAACATGTGTAGGTACTCCCTCTTTTTCAAGAAGACCCATAAGATAGTTGCTTACTCTGTTGTTTATTGCGCCTTTTCCAACTATTGTTCCCTTTTTCTTTCCATTGAATGCTGTTGCGTCATCCTTGTAAGAAACAATATATAAATTTTCATCTTCTGTTGTATAAACTTTTTTAGCTTTTCCTTCATACAGCATCTTTACTTTTTCCATAAATAATCACCACCCTTTTTGTGCTCAACACAATTGAGCATATTACTATTTTTGATTATGTTTGTCAACAAACAATTACTTTCTTTCGAATGTTTCAGCCACTTTCACGAGCAGTTCCCTGATTGGAAGTTTCTGTGGACATACCTTTTCACATTTTCCGCACTTGATACATGATGATGCTTTTCCGTGATTTACTGTGTATACCGTGTTATAATACACGTCTGCGTTCCAGTTGTTCGGCAGTTTCTTTGAATTCATGCATGAGAACAAATCCGGTATGAGAATCTTCTGTGGACATCCGTCTACGCAGTACCTGCATGCTGTACAGGATATTGCATTGAGGTTTCCGTAGATCTCAACAACTTTATCAATTGCTTTCTGCTCTTCTTCGGTTATAGGTTTGAAATCCGTCATAAAGCTGAGATTGTCTTCCATCTGAGCATAATTGCTCATTCCCGACAATACCATCATAACCTGTTTTGGAGAAGCTGCAAACCTTATGGCGTAACTTGCATAACTTGCATCACCAAGTTCATTGAATACCCTCTTTGCGGCATCAGGAAGATTAGCCAGTGTTCCGCCTTTGACAGGTTCCATTATTATTACAGGTTTATTGAACTTCTCGCACACTTCATAACACTTTCTGCTCTGAACTGCAGAATCGTTGTAATCAAGATAATTGAACTGAATCTGTACAACTTCAATTTCCGGATATTCACTCAGAATTTGTTCAAGCACCTCTGCTGTGTCGTGGAATGATATTCCGACATGTTTGATTTTGCCTTCCTTCTTCAGCTCAAATGCAGTTTCGTAAGCACGGCATCTTTTATAATGCTCAAATCTGTCTTTGTTCTGAGCGTGCATCAGATAGAAATCGAAATAATCAACACCGCAGATATCAAGCTGCTGCTGGAACAGCGGTCTTATTTCTTCCTGGCTCTTGAAATACCATCCGGAGAGTTTGTCTGTAAGAATATAACTCTCTCTTGGATACCTTGAAGCAAGACATTTATTAATTGCAACTTCACTTTTTCCTCCCAGATAACCATGAGCGGTATCAAAATAGTTGAAACCTTTGCTTATAAACTCATCGACCATTTTACATACCTGGTCATAGTCAACTTCTTCGTCTATCATCGGAAGTCTCATACAACCAAAACCAAAATTCATTTTGATTTCTTTGAAAAATGTATTCTGCATATTCCCAGTAACCTTTCTGAAATAATTATCTATGCAACCATTATATCAATTATAACATGCCCTTGACAATGTTTATCTGTGGTTTTTAATGATTTTTTGGACTTGCAGCATTCCCGAAACAGTAATCCACATTTTTGGAACAAGAGTCCATTGTTTTTGCATAACCGAAAATTGTATAATACTATTGTAAAGACAATCGTGATTCCACAGAGAGGATGCCAAAATGAGCATTACAATCCACATCTACTACACAGGCAAAAATGGCGCAGCAAAGCAATTTGCAAAAGAAATGACAGAAAGCGGAATAGTCGATGCGATTCGTTCGGAAAAAGGCAATTTGAAATATGATTATTTTTTGCCCATGAATGATTCCGAGACAGTGCTTCTGATTGATTCCTGGCAAAGTCAAGTGGATCTGGATCGACATCATTCCTCTGAAAGAATGGAAAAAATAACTGAACTGCGCGAAAAATACGACCTTCACATGAAGGTCGAAAGATTCGCTCAGGAAAACAATAATGAATCAGATGAAGCATTCATCAGAAAATAGGAAAAGGTAAAAAATGGAAGAAAAAATCAAACAAACAGCAGGAAGAAACTCACTTGGCGAATTCGCTCCCGAGTTTGCTCACTTCAAACGATGATGTTCTTTTTGGTGAAAACTGGAACAATTCCGACATCGACTTAAAAACAAGGAGCCTTATCACCGTCATCTCGCTTATGTCGCAAGGCATCACGGACAGCAGTCTGAAATATCACATTGCAAATGCAAAAGCACATGGTGTCAGTCAGAAAGAAATGGCTGCTGCAATCACCCACACCGCATTCTATGCAGGCTGGCCCAAGGCGTGGGCAACATTCAATCTGGCAAAAGAAATATATAATGAACCGGTAGCTGAACAGACGGAAAAGGAAAGATACCAGAATACAATTTTCTTTCCGATCGGCGACAAAAACCCGTATGGAAAATATTTTGTCGGTCATAGTTATTTGGTTCCTGTTTCAACCGATCAGATACCGATATATAATGTCACATTCGAACCCGGTTGCCGCAACAATTGGCACATACATCACGCAAGTTCGGGCGGCGGACAGATGCTCATTTGCATCGGAGGCCGAGGATACTATCAGGAATGGGGAAAAGAACCTGTTGAGTTGATCCCGGGAAAAATTGTAAATATACCTGCAAACATCAAACACTGGCATGGTGCAACAAAAGACAGTTGGTTTTCTCATCTTGCAATTGAGATTTCCGGAACAGAGACCTCAACAGAGTGGTGTGAGGCAGTTTCGGACAAAGAATTGTATGGTAACTAGTATAATGCGAAACTTCAAAAGACCGGAGACATGGTGTTCCGGTCTTTTGGCGTCTCATGGACAATTCAGCCTTTTTTGTCTTTGTAATATCTGCAGTGTCAGAAATCGAAAACCGGATTCACAAACAGCGAATCCGGTCTATTTGGCGTTCCCGAGCGGATTCGAACCGCTGGCCTGTCGCTTAGGAGGCGACCGCTCTATCCTGCTGAGCTACGGAAACATGCGGGCATCAAATCTGACACCCTGTATTATTTTTCAGTTTCTTCACTTTCTTTTTTATCGTCTTTTTTCTTTTTGCTTAATCTTTCGTTTTTCTTTGCTCTGTATTCTTCGTCAGCTTTGATTATTTCACGATCCTTTTCGTTTGAAGCATATTCAATCAATTCAGTCGGTTCTCCCTTTTTGTTTAAACGTTTATCGACCAATTCCTTGGCGAAAACATATATGACTGCAAACAGAGGAACTGCTATGACTGTGCCTACAAAGCCAAACAGACCGGTCATCAGCACTACCGCAAGGAATATGAATGCAGCTGAAAGACCCAGATTAACTTTCAACAGTCTCCTTGAAATGAACTCGTAGTCTATTATCTGTATCAAAGCATATGACACTATATACCATACTGCAACATCCGGATTTGAAATGAATACAATAAATGTTGTAATCAGTCCGCCGGTGATAGGTCCGAATATCGGGACAAAACTGGTGAATGCAGTAATCAGACTTATTAGCGGATAGTACGGAATTCCGATAATCATATTGACCACGAGCGAAATAACTCCGACAATAATGGAATCCATAAGTTTTCCGTATACAAATCTTCCAAAGTACTGATTCATAATATTCTTTGCATGACCAAATGTCAAGTAAATCTTATCATTAAAAATTGCTCTCATGATTTTCTTGACCTGAGCAATAAGCTTCTCTTTTGCAGCCAAAAAGTATACCGACAGAATCAATCCCAGAACAACATCCTTAACCGCATTTGCTATGTTGGTTACAACAGCGGTAATGTCCGGAATGTACTTTGTAATCAAATCATATATCGTATTGAGCGCATTTCTTACAGCATCGATGATGCTTGTAAAAAACGGAGCAAACAAAGATCCGCTGGAAGCCTGAGCTTCAAGCCAGCGCTGAATTGCATTGATGTACAGAGGCAGTTTGACTGACAAATCTTTATATCCGTATCCAACCTGCGGGATGATTACCCAAAAAGCAAAGCCAAGAAGAATAAGCAACACAAGATAAGACAGAATAATACCTAATGTTCTTCTCAGTCTTCTGCCGTATTTCATTTTGTCGCAGAACGTGAAAACCTTTTTTTCATAGAAAATCATCTGGAAACTCAGTACATAAGCAAATCCTATTCCAAGCAGAACAGGCCTTATTACTGAAAAGACTTTGCCTACAAAAGATGAAACATCACCATGTTTTATAAAGAAAAATACAACAAGTATACCCAATGCCAGCACAATAAATGTATAGAAGGCAATAGTAGCGTATTTAGAGTTTTTCTCGAATTTCACTATTGTCACCTCCTGTCAGCATTAACTGTATTTACTGTTTAACTGCTTGTTCTGAATTCTTTTCTGTTTCTGCTGTTTCTTCCGTTTCTTCTGTATTCGAATTGAACACTTTTCTGTAAGTTGCAAATACTCTTTCTATTATTGCACTCCAGGGTTCAGGAATTGTTTCTTTGGCTTTTTGGTCCACAAGTTTTTTCTTTTCAGGATCACTGAAAATCTCTTCAATCTTGTCTGCCATCTTTTCCGGATTGAGTTCTTCAACATATCCGTTTTCATTGTCAACAACAACCTCAGCCGCGTTTGATCCCTTTGTCATAAGCGAAGGCACGCCCATAAGCGCCGCTTCTCTTACAACCAAAGGAGCATTGTCATACAATGACGGGAAGAAAAACAGATCCGCGCTTGCGTAAACACCATATATTTCCTTACCGGATACTTCACCAATGAATTTTGCCTGTTTAAGGTTCAATCCTGAAGCATATTTTAGTATTTCTTTCTCATTATATCCTGTTCCGGCAAGTACCAGGAAATAATCGTCATTTCTTTCTTCAAGTATTTTCTGAGTGTCAAGGATTTCCTTAAGATTCTTGTGCCAGATAAGCTGACCTGCAAACAGAAGAATCTTTTTGTCCTGAGGTATGCCATACTTTGTTATGGCATTCTGTTTTAATTCTTCAACATTTGTATCTTCATCAAGCGGATCAATTCCGTTGTTCATTACATGGATTTCTCCGTTGTACCCATACTGTCTGAGCGTATCGGCAGTGCTGTAGGAACAAGCCCACACCATATCGCACTTGCAGAAATGATCGACGACATTGTTCACTACAATTCTAGCAAGAAGTTTGCTGTGCGTGATATTTATTGTGTCGTCATAAAACTTACTGTGGAACGTGGAAACAACAGGTATGTTGAAGATTTTTCCCAGTTTTCTGGCTATTCTTCCTGTAATGAATGGTGAATGAACGTGAATAACATCAAATTGTTTTTCTTTGAAATAATTCTTGAGTTTCTTTGTCACAAATGGATTCGGAAAACTGTAGTCCCATCCCGGCACTTTTATCGGATTTATTGTAAACACTTCATATGGGAGCTGCGAATAATCGAAATTCTTTTCTTTCGGGCATATAACACTGATGTTTCCGCCGTACATTTTTGTCATGTACTTGCCATATGCGTGAACCGTTTTAATTACTCCGTCAAGCCTTGGAAGATACAAATCAACAAATATTGCAACATTCAAAGGTCCCTCCTGTGGAGGTATTTTTTTTATGTGCTTTTTGTTCCTGACTGTACTCTTGGCTGTAATGATTATTCCGATTATAATCCACAGATAATATACGAGGAATCTCCACGCGACGACTGCCCAGAAAAGGAATCCCTCCTTGAGCTGAGAAAATACAGCGTAAAAGTACCCTTCGGCAGCACCTGAGTTTCCGGGACTTGGAATGATTGTTATTGCCGCATATATGTAAACAACCAAAGAGAAAGTATCCCACCAGTTTCCTGTTCCGCCAAATGCCTTTAGCATAAAATACGGAATGGAAAGAATGGCCATCTGGTATATTATCGACAAAAACAGCAGTAATATAGTGAAATGAGGTCTCTTGTTTATGAGTTTGAAACTTGAAGCGTACTCATTCATCACTCTTGTGATTTTTTCTACTGCTTTTTCTTTGTCCTTGACAATCTTGATTTTGTGCAAAAATCTCGCAATTGAATTCAGGAATGCCACGAAAGGCTTCGGGAACAGTGCAAAAAATACAATGGCAGCAGGTACGAACATGTAGAAAAACAATCCAACATAAGCCTGCACTCTAACCAAGAGCACGGAATTCACTATGTTTCTATTTGCAATAAAGACTACAATTGCAATTATGATGAATGCGACCTGCTGAGACAAAAATCCTATTATCGGTATTGATCCGCTCGCACCATTAGAGTAGCCGCGCTGTTTCAGATAAAGCATCTGGAATGGCTGTCCGCCTGCTCCAAGAGGTGTAACGTTGTCGTAGTACTTACCAATCATTGAACATTCGAAAGCACCTCTTGAATCGCTCTTTCCTGTCGCAACCATAAGCATTTTTTTGTATCCAAAAAACATCATGGCAACTGCGACGGCAAAGCACAGAACACCAAAAACCAAGTAGAGGAAATTGACGTCCGAAATGTTTATGAATGATGCTGACTCAGATTGCTTTCTGTATTCAGCTATAGCTATATATCCAACGACTACCAGATTGATTACCAGGACGATAATCAACCATAATCGATGTTTGTTTTTCATTTTTTTGTTATCCTTGTCCAAAATTTATATTCTCCTCTTCAAATATTTGAAGAAATCACTCCATAATAAACCAAAATATTATTAATATAGGCGTTCGTTCTATGATACCACTCAAGCACGCCAAAGTCAATGGATTCGCCCCTTTGATGAACCTTGCCTCGCCCCTTTGATGAACCTTGCCCAAGTCCGAGCTTGTCAAGCATGAACACACATGAGGATATAATGAAGACTTGAGTTCAAGCTCTCAAGGTTGTAAAATGTAAGGTGACAATTATTTAAGGGGTACAATATGAGAAGAACAATTTACAGGCTGGCAAAATCAACACTGTCCGTACTATTATGCATCATATTCATAATTCCGTTGTATGCAGCACCTGGATCCAGTGCCTATGACTATTCGGACTCAAACGAGAACATGTACACAAACAGTGTTGCTCCTAGCGTTCTTGTTGAGTTGATAACCGGCAGCAGTTATACTGATTTTGAAAAAAGCTATCTGGATCTTCAGCAGGATTATTATCTGAAATACAACACACAGATCTCTACAGATCATGTAACTCTGGAAGCTGTTGGCACAACAATATTTGTAACTGCAACCGTATACCCCACAAAAACAAAAAACAACAGCACAATTAGATGGATTCCGGTTTCTGCCACATGCAACGGAATCGAAGCATCATTTACCCAGAGCAATGGAAAATATGAGTGCCAGTTCTCGAATGTTGAGCCTGACACTTCTTATCCCATAAAGGTCAACTATTCTGCATCAATCAACATCCCGGAGAGAGATGCCAATGCACTCATCAACAAAGTTTACAATGATGCTCTTGATGTAAAGACAATACTGAACACCTATGAATCGTCATTGGAAAAATATAACAATAATGTAAAAGCGTATGAGGAATACCAAAAGAGAAAAGCGGAGTATCTCAATGCTTTGAATGAATACAACGAGTACCTTGAAAAGAAGAATGTGTACCAGAAGCAGCTACAGGTCTATCAGCAGTATCTCCGCGATTATGAAGCATACGAGGCTGAGTACAAAAAGTATCAGACGTATTTGCAGGAGCTGGCAGCATATAATGAAGCATATGACAAGTATCTGAAGGAACTCGAGGCTTTCCAGGCAGATTCCGATAAATACACAGCCTACCTGGAGTATCTTGCAAAAATCGAACAATGTGAATCCTTCCTCGCCAACATGGATCACATCTATTTCAGGTCTTCCATCGGTCATTCAATGTATGAGACCATCATTGGAGGAACAGTTGACACAGTCCTTAATAACAAGAATCAGCTGATCGGCTACGGAGGAGTCAGTCCCGAAGATATCGACAATGCAGGAAATGCAACCGAAATACTCCGCACACTGCTAAGGGAATACAAAACCAAAACAACAAATGAGGAGAAATTCAACTGGTACAAAACCAATTACAGGTCACTTCTCAGCGCCTTTTCTCTTCTCTACTCAAGTTTGTACTCCCTGATGAAAAACCGTGCAGTATATGTCGAAATGACAAAAAGGGACAAAACAACAAGGTTCTACCAGTTTATTTCCCAGATGTACGTGATAACAACCAATCTCGATGATGAAGCAGCACTGTCCAAGGACTGGTACATCTATGATATAAAAACGAAAACAAACCTCACTCTGATGGAGGTGCTTGAACCAGATTTGTTCTTTGAAGACGGCAACAGCGCTGATCCCGGTAATGTAAGCTGGCCTAGCGAAGTGGAAAAAGTCGAGCTGCCAAGTTCATTGACACTGCCGACAAAGCCGGTTACAGTCTACGAACCATTTGCTCCCGAAAAAGTAGAGGCTCCAACAGAACCTGAAGCTGTTCCACAGCCGATTGAACCGGCAGTTGTTTCGAGTCCGGGCAACAAACCAACTCAGCCAACCCTCACAACCGTTCAAAAATCCCTTCTCACTGAATTGGAAAACGGCTCTCTCAAAAAGAGAATGTCTGTTACTGCGCCATTCAGTTATCCCATCCAGACGACAATCAATACATTCCTGACTGCCGCAGATATTTTTCCTTATCCTGTCGTAACGTTCGTCAATTATAACGGAACAGTCATAGTCGATCTCGTTCTTAAGGATCCGTCTGATGCGCTTAAAGTCACCCCCGCCATACCGGAATCTCCTTATGAGGTTTACACATTCGAGTACTGGGAAACAACGGGTGGAACCAGAGTTGATTTCGAGTCCGTCAACAGAAACATGACTGTTTATGCACATTTTTCTTCATCGGCTCCAATCTATGAGATTACGTGGGTCATCAAGGACAAAGTAATAAAAACGTCATGTTCTTACGGCGAGACGCCCTCTTATCCGGGTACAACCGACATTCCATCCGATCCGATGAACGACTACTTCTTTATCGGTTGGGACAAGGACATTTCTCCCGCATTCGAAAACACCACTTATACCGCTGAATACTCATCAAAAAAGCGCATTTACAACATCGAGTGGGTAATCGATAATGTCATATACGACACTACCGGAGAATACGGAACAATACCTGTATACCCGGACAATAATTTGAGTTATTTCACCGATGACTATTATTACAGATTTGTCGGATGGGACAAAGAATTGGCCCCAATCACAGGAAGCACAAGATATACCGCTGTTTTTGAAAGAGAAAACCTTGTTGTCGAACAGGAAGGAAAGAATTTTTCAATCATCAGGAGTGACAACGGAATCTCCATCGCCTTAAAGGACGAATCAGGCAGTCTTGATATTTCAAACATTGCTATCAACGCATGCAACAACAAGGAAAAACTATTCATAGTCTCTTCAGGCGAATCAACAATTGAAATACCTTATTCGTTCCTTGAAAGTAATCTCGAAAACGGTCTTGTTTTTGATTTCGGATTCGGAACCATATCAGAAAAAGCCATGTCCTGTTCAATCAGTGTTTCTGACAAAAACGGAAACACAGTTTCAACGAATGGAATTGTGGTAAAACTCTTTGCCGACACCGACAATGAATATAAACTTTATGGAGTAAGCGGCTCCGAAACCAAATCACTTTCATTCTTCAAGCAGGGAGACTACTTTGTATTCACATCTGACGGCAGCTGCAGCAGTTACTATTTTGATGTCGTTGAGGATAATCCGGAAGATGAATATTTCACAGTCAACTTCTATGTGGAAGGCAAACTGTATTCGACTGGAAAATACAAATTCGGAGAACAACTGGTCATGCCTGCCGCTCCGACAAAAGAAGGAACCGAAGAATATGACTACTCATTTACAGGCTGGTCACCTACTGTCGTAAATGTTGTTACTAAAAACATGGACTACAACGGTTCATTCAAGGAAACGAAAAAAGCATCTTCAGGCGATTACAATGTCTCGCCATATACAAAACTCTATCCTATCCATCTGATTTTCATTGGATTTGCAATTGTAGTAGTCCTGACTGTAATTATCTCGTTCATAGTCAAGTTTATTCTGATCAAGAAAAACAAACTTCACTGAGTTAATTTGTCTTCGAACATGCCCTGGTCAACGCAGGGCATGTTTTTTTGTCACATGTTTGTAAGGAAAATAACACAACAATTGAAAAAAGTCTATTAAAATATAGTTATATTATTGACACCCCAGCGAAAATGTGGTAAATTATACACATTAAATAGGCTTACTATGGCTTTTTGCACAGGCAAAATGCGTTTTTCGCATCATCTGACGCAAAAAATGCGATTCAATATCCACCATTTAAGCTGATTCAATTTAATTAATTCGAGAAAGAGGAATTAAAAAATGAAAGGTACAAAAACTCTTAAGAGAACTTTTGCGACATTTTTGGCAGTTCTTTTGCTTGTCGGATGCTTTTCACTGACAGCAGCTGCTAAAAATATTGGTTTCGCTGGCGCCGATGGATTCAACATCGATTACTCCAATGGAACATTCACAGTTTTGTTCTCAGCAGAAAAAATCGAAAGCATTCTTGCTAAGAAGAAAATGACAGTTAATGACTGGAAATTATTCTTCCCGGATGAACTGTGGGAAGCATACAACAAAGACGGCATCCCTGGTGTTTTGGCAAATGATGATTTCAAAGATGCTTTCCCGACAGATGAAATCAAATCACTCATCCCTCAGGAAATCAAAGATGCTGCACGTGCTCCAGGTGCAGGTCAGGCAATCGACCAGAACGTTGAATTTGACGCTCTTTCAAGGAAAGACCAGATTCAGCTCACACTCTACAAAATTCTTACTTATACAGACGATCTGACAATCAACGGTGAATCTGTTTGGGTTAACTACAAAGTTGACGTATCACTTTTAGAGCAGGTTCTTGTTTCAAACTTCCCGACAAAAGAAGAATTGACAAACCCTGCTGACCCACAGGCAATTGTAACACTTGACTTTGTATTTGACATCGATGACACCTTCTCTGCTGATGACTTCGAGTTCACAGTTGAAATTGGTGTGATAGGCGACGGAGACATAAGCGGACTGGCTGACTATTTCAGCTATACTGCTGACGACGGCATTGTCGGAAATCTCTTCATGACAGCTGATCAGTATGCAGACTTCCTCGCATCTGACAAAGTTGCTGACGAAGTAAAGGTTCAGTTCCTGGATATGCTCTCAACTCCTATTTCTGACGTTATCGCTAATTTCGAAGCTTATGACGTTGAAACAGTAGTTGCTGTATTTGATGCTTTCTTCCAGAAAGATGAACAGGAAAGCCTTGGTGATTTCAGCGAATCAAAAATTCAGAAGATTTATGAATACATGCTCTCCTTCCTGAATGCCCTTCCGGAAAGCGTAAAAGCAAAAACTTTGGCTGACTACTATAATGGTGCAGACAACAAGCTTGTCATAGACTACAAATTTGGTCTTTTTGCTAACAACGTTCTCAAAAAAGCAGGCGAAAAAGTTGGCAACAACGTAATCGACGAGTTCTTCACATTCGATGAAGATTCAGCTATTGAGACAACTGTTACAATTTCACTTGTTGAAACAGGTCTCGTTCCTGCAATATTCTTTGCTTATGGTTCACAGAACTTCCTGATTCCTATGATCCTTCCTAATGGAATGGCAATAGCTGATCTCGTAGCTCTCAAACCGGAACTTGATCTCCAGTTTGTAGATGAAGACGGAAACCCTGTTGAATACATCACAGAAAACATTCCGGTAATGTACTTCAGCGACGTTTATGCTGTAGTATTCCTTGATGAAGACGGAAATGAAGTTGGTACTGTTTACTATGTACTTGGCGATACCGAATTGGATGAGCCTGTAGTTCCGGAAAAAGAAGGCTACTACGGTGGTTGGGAAGAGTACACACTCGGCGAAGCAGAAATTATTTATGTTAGCCCAGTTTATGAAAAGATTCCATATGTTGATTACGGCTACTATGCAGTTGTCTTCTATGAAATCAAGGGCGACGAAGTTGTTACTGTTGCCGTTGTAAGATACAAACAGGGCGCTAGAGCAATCGTTGAGCCTCCAGTTCCTTCAAAGCCGGGTTACACAGGCAAATGGGCTCCATATGCACTCAACCAGGCAATCGTTGTATCAACAACTCCGATCTACACAGCTAACGAAACATACACAGTAGTATTCGTTGATGAAAACGGAAAAGAAGTTAGCAGAGTTGACTATCTCGTAGGTGTTACTTCAATCGAAGAGCCTGCAGTTCCTGCTAAATCAGGATTCACAGGCGAATGGGAAGCTTACACACTCGGCGTTGAAAAGACAATCACAGTTAAACCTGTTTACACATCTGTAACAGAATCAACCGAGACAGAGACAACTGAAGTTACTGAAACAACAGAAACAACAGAAGAAACAACAAAAGAAACAACTGAACAGACAACAACTGAAGAAACAACAACAACTGAAGAAACAACATCAGTTGAAGAAACAACAACAGTTGAAGAAACAACAACAGTTGAAGAAACAACATCATCCGGCGGCGGAGAAAAGAAAGGCAACCTGACATGGCTCTGGGTTCTCCTTGCTATAATCCTGCTTCTCGTAATCATAATCCTCATCCTCGTATTCAAGAGAAAGAATTCTGATGACGGCAACGAAGGCGAAAACAAAGAAGCTGACGCTAATGCTGAAGATGCAAATGCTGAGGAAGCAAATGCTGAAGAAGCAAACGCAGAAGAAGCTAATAATGATGCTGCTGTAGGTGCCGCTGCTGCTGGCGCAGCTGCTGGTGCTGCTGCAGGTTCTAACGAAGAAGCTGCTCCTGCTGAAGAAGCACCGGCTGAGGAAGCTCCGGCTGAGGAAGCTCCGGCTGAAGAAGCTCCTGCTGAAGAAGCTCCCGCTGAAGAAGCTCCCGCTGAGGAAGCTCCCGCTGAAGAAGCTCCTGCTGAAGAAGCTCCCGCTGAAGAAGCTCCCGCTGAAGAAGCTCCCGCTGAAGAAGCTCCCGCTGAAGAAGCTCCTGCTGAAGAAGCTCCCGCTGAGGATACTCCGGCTGAAGAAAACGGCGAAGATGCCGACGACAAAAAAACCGAATAATTAATTGAATTAAGCTTTTACACCACCTCTTCACGAGGTGGTGTTTTTTGTATTGCTTTTTTCAAAAAAAAAGACTATTATATTCCTGTAATTTATTAAAGGAAGGATGTGAGAGTATGGATAGCGGCAGTCGAGGGTGCGGAACTAATTCTAATCAACCTGTTCCCTTATGTAGTTTAAGTTTTGTACTCTCATATTTATTCGGAATAGGTTTCTGATTTCAATTTGTTTTGCCTCATTATCATTATATATATTGTTAAGGAGGTTTGGTTATGGATCAGAAATACACTATTGAAAACATTGAAGATCTTTTTGGTTTTATTGAAAACAAACAGTACAGAAATTTAAAAGACGCAATATCCGATTGGAATGAAGCAGACATAGCTGAGCTAATTGAAAAAGTTGCTGAAGAATACGGCAATGACAAAGCCGTGCTGCTGTTCAGACTGTTGTCCAAAGATGTTGCGTCCGATGTCTTTGCCTTTTTGCCGACTTATGTCCAGGCAGACATCGTTAACGTAATGAGCGACGTCGAGGTCAAAAACATTCTTGAAGACCTGTTCGTCGATGACGCAGTTGACCTTATTGA
This sequence comes from uncultured Ruminococcus sp., assembly GCA_902791785.1. Taxonomy (GTDB): domain Bacteria; phylum Bacillota; class Clostridia; order Oscillospirales; family CAG-272; genus CAG-841. The sequence continues at coordinate 13,872 of CADAXH010000003.1, forward strand.
GGAACTGCCTGCAAACGTCGTCAAAAGAGTCTTGAAAAATGCGACTCCCGAGACGAGAGCAACAATCAATCAGTTCTTGAAATACCCTGAAAATTCCGCCGGAAGCATCATGACAAATGAGTATCTGGCAATAAAGAAAACATTCACGGTTCAGGAAACATTCGATTATATCCGTGCAAACGGTCAGGATATGGAAACAATCTACACACTGTTTGTGACAGACAAACAGAGACACCTTGAAGGCATCGTTACGGTCAAGGACCTTCTGATGCATCCGTACGAGACTGTTGTGGAAGACATAATGGATCCGAATATCATCTGTGCAACAACCACAGACGACCAGGAAGACGTTGCTGATCAATTCGGTAAATATGGTCTTGTTACAATGCCTGTCGTCGACAGCGAAAACAGGATGGTTGGTATCGTAACGGTTGACGACGTAGTCAACGTCATGGAAGACGAAGCTACAGAAGATATCGAAAAGATGGCTGCTATTCTTCCTACCGAAAAGCCGTATCTGAAAACCAGCATCTGGGACACATGGAAATCAAGAATTCCGTGGCTGCTGCTGCTCATGGTCTCAGCTACATTTACGGGTCAGATTATTACAAGTTTCGAAGATGCTCTTTCATCATGCGTCGTGCTCACTGCATTTATACCAATGCTGATGGACACTGGAGGAAACTCAGGCTCCCAGGCATCAGTTACAATCATTCGTGCCTTGTCACTTGGCGACATTGAATTCAAAGATATTCTTAAAGTAATATGGAAAGAATTCAGAGTGTCAATTATCTGCGCCATCACATTGGCAACTCTCAATTTCGGAAAAATCATGCTTGTTGACAGATTGATGTTCAATAATCCTGATGTTTCAGTATTAATCGCATTTGTAGTATGTCTTGCCATGGTATTTACAATCATGGTAGCAAAAATTGTGGGTTGTACCCTTCCTATGCTTGCACAGAAGATAGGTCTTGACCCTGCAGTAATGGCATCTCCTTTCATTACAACTATCGTAGACGCACTGTCGCTGCTGATTTATTTCGGCATTGCAAAGTGGCTGCTCAGTATATGAAATATATGTTGTGAACAATAATCAATTGTGTTAAAATGTACACCGGCAAAAATAACAAAGGTTAGGTAATAAAAATGTTTGAAAAACTTGTTGAAATCCTTAAGGCAAATCCACGCAAAATAGTCTTCACAGAAGGCTCAGATGCCAGAATTCTGGAAGCTGCTTCACGTCTCAAAAAAGACGGATATCTTACCCCTATATTGGTTGGTAATGTTGAAGAAGTAAAAAAAGCTGCGAAAGAGACCGGCTTTGATATCGAGGGAGTAGAAATCATAGATCCTGAAACATATCCGGATTTTGAAGCAATGGTTTCAAAAATGGTAGAACTCCGCAAAGGAAAGATGACCGAAGAAGAATGCAGAACTCTTCTCAAAAAGAGTAACTATTTCGGAACAATGCTTGTAAAAATGGGTGTTGCAGACTCACTTCTCGGCGGTGCTACATACTCAACGGCTGACACTGTCAGACCTGCGCTTCAGCTCATCAAAACAAAACCCGGTGCACACCTTGTAAGTTCATGCTTTATCCTTCACAAAGAAGGTTCAGAGACTCTTGCTATGGGCGACTGCGCAATCAACATTGACTATCAGGACACATTGGACAAAGACGGAAATGTCGTTGTAACTGCTGCTGAAAAACTTGCAGAAGTCGGAGTTGAAACCGCAAGAACTGCAAAGATTTTCGGTATGGATCCAAAAGTTGCGTTCCTCAGCTTCTCCACAAAAGGTTCAGGCAAAGGCGGAACAGTTGAGCTTTCCAGAAATGCTACTGCAAAAGCACAGGAACTCGCACCTGATGTTGACATCGATGGTGAACTGCAGTTTGACGCAGCAGTATCCCCTGTCGTTGCTCAGACAAAGTGCAAAGGTTCAAAAGTTGCCGGTCAGGCAAACACTTTCATATTCCCTTGCATAGAAGCAGGAAACATCGGATACAAAATTGCACAGAGACTTGGCGGATATGAAGCATATGGACCAATTCTTCTTGGACTCAATGCTCCGATCAATGACTTGTCAAGAGGATGCAATGCAGAAGAAGTCTACAAGATGGCTATCATTACAGCTGCTTTGAAATAATTTGAAAGGTATGCGGGAAGCTTTTTGTTTCCCGCTTTATCATTATGGAAAAGATAATTTACAGAAACAGAAAAAACACAGACTGCTACAAATGGGATGCTGTATCCACAAAATACGATAAAGGCGTCACAATTCCCGCATGGGTTGCTGATATGGATTTTGCGACTGCAAAATGCGTCAGAGATGCAATTGCAGAATCTGCAAAGTTTGGCGTATATGGATATTATTTCCCCGGCGACAACTACTACAGCAACTTTATCAAGTGGGAAAAAGAACGCTTTAATCACACAGTCAAACGTGAATGGATAAGATTCTCAACCGGGGTTGTTGCCGCAATAAACTGGATAATACAGTCAATGACAAATGAAGGTGACTCAATCATTATTCAGACACCGGTTTATCATCAGTTTGCGGAATCAGTAAACAGCAATAAAAGAAAACTGATCTGCAATGAACTTGTCAACAACAATGGAACTTACACCATCGATTTTGATGATTTTGAGAAAAAAATAAAAGACAACAATGTGAAGTTGTTCATTCTCTGCTCTCCTCACAATCCCGTGGGAAGAGTATGGAAAAAAGACGAGCTTGCCAGAATGCTCTCAATCTGCTCTGAAAACAACGTTATAGTGCTGTCAGATGAGATTCACCATGACTTTGTATTCGGAGACAATGTCCACATTCCTTCTATGAACGTCAGCAATTATGAAAACATCATTATGCTGACTTCATCAACAAAAACATTCAATCTTGCTGCTCTTGAAAACTCAATTATAATAATACGGAACAAAAAGCTCCGTGACATTTACGACAGTAAGACCTCAGACATCCACGAGTCCTCAGGAAACATCATGGGATATATAGCTGCTGAAGCGGCTTTCGGAAATGGTCAGGAATGGCTCGAACAGGTCAAAACAATCATTTACAACAACTACAATTATCTGAAGAAAACACTCAAAAAGAAATATCCTAATATTTCAATCTCTCCTCTTGAAGGAACATACCTTGCTTGGGCTGATTTCGGTTGCTATCTGAAGGCTAAAGAATTACATAACTTCTTCGAAAACAAATGCGGAATAGTATTCAATTACGGAGAGAGTTTCGGAAACAACTGCAGTACGTTTGTAAGAATCAACCTGGCTACATCCTTTAAGAATATTAAAGAAATCTGCTCACGCATTACAGATAATCTATAGACAAAAAAACGACCGGTATGCTTGTGTTTGCATATCGGCCATATTATTACATCACACTTATGTTATAGAATCTTTCCCTGCTCTTTCTTATCAGTATTGGCAGCGAGAAGAACAGCATCTTAAATAATATATCAGCTATCATGCAGTACCATACTTCCCTGAGTCCAAGGTGCCAGACATTTACAACCAGATATGTGAACAATACCCTTACGCCCCACATTGAAGTTATCTCAATGATCATGGGGTATTTATTCTGTCCAAGACCATAATATATTCCCTGCATTATTATCATAACGCCGAAAAACGGTTCCACGAAAGCAATAAGTCTCAGCATTTCTGCGCTGTTGTGCGCCACCTCGCTACTTATGGTAAATATAGATGCGAGGGGCTCTGATGCAAGATACATGATTGCCCCGGTAATTGCCATGAAGACAAAAACCATTATTGTTCCCGCTCTTACAACTTCAGTAAACTTTTTGTAGTTTCTCTCGCCTACCGACATTCCAACCATTGTCTGGACAGCTATCTGAATTCCAAATCCTCCGACATAGAACAACCCCTCTGCCGTAATAGCAATGGAATGCGAGGCAAAAATTGTTGTTCCCATACCTGTGACAAGACCCGAAAAAACAACGTGAGCCATTCTTGTGGCAATGTGAGTCATCAGAACAGGATAGATAAGTCTCCACAATACTCTCATTGTCGGTTTGTCAAACACAAGTTCTTTGATTGGATAATACAAACTTTTCTTTTTTCTGTAAATAATGAATATTGCAGATCCGGAAAACACATGAGATAATGCTGTAGCAATGGCTGCGCCAAGAACGCCGAGCCCAAAAGCATATATAAACAGGTAGTTTAATCCGACATTCAGAATGTTCTGGGATATAACGACATACATTGTGGATTTTGTATCACCCGTCGCCCTGATGGCATCACCGAGTATAATGCTTGCAGATCTGAAAATCATCGGTATGCTCGTTATGGCAAAATAAATTGAGGCATCGTATCTGATGTCTTCAGCGGCACCCATCCAGATTGGAATGAAAGGGCTGGCTGCAAGACTGATTACACCGACTGCAACTCCGAAAATCATTGTCAGTATCAACGCCTGTTTGGACAGTATTACTGTCTTCTTAGGCTCCTGACTTCCGATCGAATTTGCAACGAGAGTCATGACTGAAATACTTGCCGCAAAAGAAATGCTGTTAATCAGCCAGGTGATTGTGGTGGTCAGGCTGACTGAAGCCGTGGCATTCTCGCCCAGCTGTCCGACCATTGCCATATCAACATACTGCGTCAGAGTAATCAGCAGCTGTTCGATTACAACCGGGATGGAAAGCAATATTAAATTCTTGGTTGTTGATCCGTTTTTAAAATCTATTTTCATAAAAATATCTTTCCCAATGTTTTACCAGCAAATTTTACCACATTTATACCACAAATACGATAGTTTTTTTATTGCTTTTACTATTTCAACAATGTATAATGTTCCGTTAGAAAAGAAGGGATAGATATGTCAAACAACAGAACAGTCGATTCAATGGAATATTGTCACTTGGACTTTAAAAGCAAAAACTATGACGACGGATATGATCTTCCGTACAGGGTTTATTACCCGTCATCATACAAAAGAACAAAAAAAACATTTCCTCTGCTATTTTTCATGCATGGATACGGAGAATGCGGAACCGAAAACGAGAAGCAGATCAGGGTTTTGACAAAAGAAAACAGACTGCTTGATATGATCGTCGAAAGGGACGACTGCATTATAGTCGCGCCTCAGTGCCCGGCGGATCCCGCAAAATACAACTGGGTTCCCATCAACAAAGTATGGTCAACGGGATCGAGAGAATTGTCAGAATTCCCCACAGTCACATTTGAAGCAGCTGCAGAGCTTTTATTCTCATTCGTCAACAGCGGAAGAGTCGACAAGAGCAGAGTTTATCTCGGAGGAATCTCAATGGGCGGATACGCTGCATGGGAGATGCTTACCAGATATCCTGATATCTTTGCAGCAGCTGTGCCGGTATGCGGCAGCGGAATTCCGAGCAAGGCAGACAGGCTGGTCAATATTCCGATATGGGCATTCCACGGTCTTGAAGACGGAACTGTTCCGCCAAAAGGAACAAAGGATATGGAAAATGCCATAAAGGAAGCCGGCGGAACAAAAATGAAGGCAACCTATTTTGAGGGAGTCGGACACAATGTTTGGCCAAACGCATATGCTACTCCGGGTCTTGTAGACTGGCTTATGTCTCAGAAAAAATAACAATAAATGGAAAGTGCACTCAACCGTGCACTTTTTGCATTTTTATAATAATATTGTGCATATTTTTTTACTGTGTTACACCACCAACCATTCTATTGGTGTATGTGACCAAAAATTAACGTGCATAATACTTTTTGATTGACCTGCCGATTTATTAATGATATAATTTTCTTAATAATTTAAAATACGGGAGGAATGCATATGAAGTTAGACAAAAACAACAAGTACTTCACCATTGCCGTCTACGCACTGGCAGTTATTCTTGCATGTATAATTCTTGTCTTTATTTGTATAAACAATGCTTTGTCTTCTTCCCTTTCTAGAATCGGTTCTGCACTGAGTCCTGTGCTGTACGGACTGGTTTTTGCATATTTGTTCAAGCCAATCGTCGTGTTTTTAGACATGAAAGTACTGAAGTTCATAAAACAACCGAGGGTAAAGAGACTGATTTCAATTCTGATTACTTTCATATTTGTCCTCTCTCTCATATCCCTTTTCTTCTGGGTAGTAGTTCCTCAGCTTGTTTCCAGTGTTTCAGAACTTCAATCAATGCTTGGCGACTACATCAAACAGGCAAATGAATGGATTGACAACAACTCGGCAAATGCATCAGACACACTGAAATATATATTCTCCCTGGCGTCAAACGCACTCAACAATGTTCTGGATGCAGTCAGCAATTATATTGGAAATGCATTGCCTGCAGTCGGATCATTCTTATCCGGATTCATAGTCATAATCGGTCAGTCGGCGCTTGGTCTTTTGTTCTCGGCATTGTTCCTGTTCTCATACGAGTTTTTCGGAATCTCGGCAAAAAAGGTTCTTATTAGCATTCTGAACCGTGAAAGATATGACAAACTCCTTTCAACATTTACCAAAATGGACAAAAGTTTCGGCGGATATATAAGAGGCGTACTTTTAAATGCTCTTGCAGTCGGTATAGTTACATTTATTCCTCTCGCCATTCTGCAAGTCGAATATGCCCCGCTGCTATCGATAATAATGGGTGTTGCAAACATGATTCCTGCGTTCGGCCCGATTATAGGCGCCGTACCGGCATCTCTCATAATCATCGTTGCTCAGCCAAACAAGATTTTATGGTTCCTTATTGTGGTAGTTGCAATTCAGGCTCTTGACGGTTACATACTTGCTCCGAAGCTAATGGGAACGAGCATAGGTCTTTCTTCAGAGTGGGTGCTCGTTGCAATTATAGTTATGTCAGGCTGGTGGGGACTCACAGGAATGCTTTTGGGAGTACCGGTTTTTGCAGTTGCACATTCAATAATCGGAGACTGGGCGAGCAATCGCCTGCAGAAAAAGAATTTAAGTACGGAATTGAGAGATTATTGTTCCGAAGAAGATTATGAAATAATCTCAGAATCTGCACGGAGTGCAGAAGAAAAAAAATTAAAGAAAGTCAAATCAAAAACATAATAAAGAATGGGGTAAAAAATATGAAAAAGTTTATAGCTATTATTTTAACTCTGGTCCTGGTTCTCAGTTTTGTTTCATGTTCAAACAATAATACCGATACAAAAACATACAAAGTAGGTATATGTAATTATGTTGACGATGCATCTTTAAATCAGATTGTATCCAACATAAGATCTCAGCTCAGCACAATTGAAAAAGAAAAGAATGTAAAGATAGAAATCAAATATGACAACTGCAATGCTGATGCAAGTGTATTGAATCAGATAATTGCCAACTTCATTGCAGATAAAGTTGACGTCATGATTGGTGTTGCCACCCCGGTTGCAATGGCAATGCAGGCAGCTACAGAAGATAACAAGATTCCAGTAGTATTTGCTGCTGTATCTGATCCTTTATCCACCAATCTTGTAACCTCATTGGAAGCACCTGGCGCAAATATAACCGGAACTTCAGACTTCTTAAACACAGAGGCACTTCTCAATTGTCTGGTTGCTGTTAATCCGGGCATCAAAAAAGTCGGTCTTCTCTATGACATAGGCCAGGATGCCTCAACCACTCCTATAGCGGCTGCAAAGACATTTTTTGCAAGCAAGGGAATTACTGTTGTTGAACGCACCGGAACTAATGTAAGCGAAATTTCACTCGCAGCAGATGCACTTATAGCGGAAGGCGTTGAAGCAGTTTTCACACCCACAGACAACACAGTTATGACAGCCGAATTGTCAATATATGAAAAATTCGCTGATGCAAAAATCCCGCATTACTGCGGAGCTGACTCTTTTGCACTGAATGGCGCATTCTGTGGCTATGGTGTAGATTATGCCAACCTTGGTGTTGAAACCGCAAACATGGTGGCAGATTTGCTGATAAACGGAAGCAAACCAGCAACAACACCTGTCAAGACATTTGACAATGGCACAGCAACAATCAACACAGAAATCTGTGAAAAACTCGGCTTGGACTTTGACGCAGTAAAAACTGCAATCACGCCATATTGCATCAAAATCCAGACAATTAAAACAGCAGAAAATTTTGATTAAACAACATGCCACCTTTGGGTGGCATTGTGATTAAAAACGTAAAGGAAAACTATGGGAATAGATTTAATACTGATGCTTGTTCAAACCGCGCTTGAACTTGGACTGATAACATCTCTTACTGTTCTCGCATTGTTTTTGAGTTATTCAATGCTGAACGTTTGCGATTTGTCGACAGACGGCTGCTTCACTCTCGGAGCTTCCGTCGGAGCAGTCGTTGCCATTTCGGGTCACCCGTTTCTCGCCATTTTTGCGGCGATAGGATCAGGGCTGGTTTCCGGTTTCATAACAGCATTCTTACAGACAAAAATGGGAATAAACAGCCTGCTGGCGGGAATCATTGTCAATACAGGCCTTTACTCAATCAATATAGCAATCATGGGAAATACTGCCCTCCTGAATCTCAACAGGACAGAAACTGTATTTACCATGATGAAAAAAGCTTTGGAGAATACTATTTTCAGAGACCAGTACAAACTGTTTGTCATCCTGATTGCAGTTATTGTAGTACTTGTACTGCTGGTTTTGTTCTTAAAAACCAAGACAGGTCTTGCAATAAGAGCAACCGGAAACAATCCGATAATGGTAAGATCTTCTTCGCTGAATACTGCTACAACCACAATAATCGGTTTAAGCATTGCCGGTTCAATAACAGCCCTGTCAGGATGTCTTATGGCTCAATCCCAGAAATCAATGGATATAAACATAGGGACAGGAATACTGACAATTGCTCTGGCTTCTCTGCTTATAGGAAGAACGCTGACCGGAAAAAGAGGTTTGTGGACTCGTGCCATCGGTTCTGTTCTGGGCGCGTTCATCTTCCGCCTGGTCTACACAATTGCTTTGAGACTGAATATGCCTGCATTCATGCTGAAACTCGTTTCTGCAGTAATTGTAATCCTGGCAATTTCCATACCGTATTTCCTGAGTCATTCTGACGAGATAAAGAGAAAACTCTCACACAGATTTCAGAAGAAGGAGGGTTAAAAGTATGCTTGAATTAATTGATGTATCTGTAGTACTCAGCAAGGGTACGATAAACGAAAAACATGTTTTTAACAACTTCTCGCTCAAAATCAATGATGGCGACTTTGCAACCATAATCGGTTCAAACGGAGCCGGCAAATCCACCTTGTTCAATACAATCTGCGGAAATGTACAAGCATCTTCAGGTTCGATTATTCTGGACGGTGAAGACATCACTACCCTTCCTGACCACAAAAGAGCAAGAAAAATCGGAAGACTGTTCCAGGATCCGAACAGCGGAACAGCTCCTGACATGAGCATAGAAGAAAATCTGTTTCTGGCTTCCGGAAGAGGACACTGGATTACCGGAATTTCCAAGAGTGACAGAGAGTTTTTCAGAGAAAAAGTTTCTGAACTTGGCATGGGTCTTGAAGATAAACTCAACAAACCGGTTAAGCTTTTGTCAGGCGGACAAAGGCAGGCCATCACACTGCTCATGGCAACAATGTCAAAGCCAAGTCTTTTGCTTCTGGACGAACATACTGCTGCTCTTGATCCAAAAACCGCCGAAATCGTGCTTGAGATGACAAATAAGATTGTCACGGAAAACAAAATAACGTGCCTCATGATAACTCACAATATGCAGTCCGCTCTTGATTACGGCAACAGAACCCTGATGATGCAGAACGGAACTGTAATATTTGACACGTCAGGAGAAGAAAGAAAGCAGCTTACAGTCAATGATCTGCTTGT
>CADAXH010000004.1 GCA_902791785.1 uncultured Ruminococcus sp.
ATACAGTTGCAGCGACAATAATGACGAATGACAATCTGTGTCTTGAAGAATATGTAAGCATGATAAAGACTCATACGGAAAATCCTTATGAAGCAACTGTAGACGGAAGAAATTATTACGTTTACTATGTTCCCGCTGACACAACAAGCACAAAGACATACATAAGCGTTCCGGAAAACGGCAAGCTGGTTGATTCATTCGCTTCACAGAGCGGAATCACTTCAGGCATGTACACCGTTTCAGGCGACAACGCAGGCGGATTCATTATCACAATCGCAAAATAATCCGGCAAATAACCAATTTGAACAGCCCAACTCGTTTGGGCTGTTTTCAAACAAAGGACTTTTTATGGAAGACAACAATTCTGTTTTTTCAAAATACTGCCCTCTTGTAAGGGAATTCATCTACAAAATGGGATGGGATGAACTGAGACCGGTTCAGACTGCAGCTGCAGATGTTCTGTTCAACACGGAAGACAACCTGATTTTGTGTTCGAACACCGCTTCAGGAAAAACCGAAGCGGCATTCTTCCCTATCATAACTGACCTTATTGAGCATCCTGACAATTCAGTACAGGTACTTTATGTTGCGCCTTTAAAGAGTCTGATTAACGACCAGTTCTACAGACTGGATGAGTTGCTTGAAGACTCCGGAATACCCGTTTGCAGATGGCACGGGGACGTCTCACAGTCAAGAAAGACAAAACTGCTTGAAAACCCTCAGGGTATACTGCAGATAACACCTGAATCCATTGAGAGCCTTCTCATAAACAGAAGTTCAGATATCCTGAGAATATTCGGCGGCCTCAAATATATCGTCATAGATGAAATTCACACTCTCATGGGAGCCGATAGAGGATCCCAGGTTATCTGTCAGATTGACAGGATAGCAAGGCTCATAGGACATCAGCCAAGAAGAATAGGTTTGTCAGCGACCATAGGCAACGTGGAAATCGCATGCAAATGGCTTGAAGGCAATTCCCACAGAAATACAATCGCACCCGTGTTTAAGGACACGCAGACACAATGGAATCTGGCGCTTGAACATTTTTATGTCCAGGACGACAAAAACATGGCTGAACCCGAAACTCAGAACCCAAAAGAAAACAAGACTGCAATTGACAGCGGGTACGAATACATTTATGACTGTGCAACTCAGAAAAAATCCATCATTTTTTCAAATTCCAGGGAAGAAACCGAATATGTCTGTGAAACAATGCACCAGATTGCATCTCTGAGAAACGACAGGGACATATTCTACATTCACCACGGAAACCTGTCAGCGGCCATCCGTGAGGAATCCGAACAAAAACTCAAAGACGATGACGAGATGATATCCACGTGTGCGACAGTCACTCTTGAACTCGGTGTAGACATCGGAAGACTTGACAGGATAGTTCATATCAATTCTCCTGCCAAGGTTTCCAGTTTCCTTCAGAGACTGGGCCGCAGCGGAAGACGCGGTACTCCTCCGGAGATGATAATGGTATTCAGGGAAGAATATCCCCTTCCCGACACTCCTATTCAGGATCTGTTTCCATGGGAATTGCTCAGAGGTTCCTCCATAGTCGACGTTTACATCAAAGAACGTTTTGTTGGACCTCCTTACATTAAGAAGCTGCCTTTGAGTCTTCTGTTCCATCAGACTCTCTCCATACTTGCAACATCGGGAGAACTAAAGCCCGCTGAACTTGCAGAAAGAATATTCAGTCTTTCGCCATTTGAGAATGTGGACAAAGAGGACTACAGAGAACTTGTTGTCGACATGTGCAAAAGAAGATTCCTGGAATACAGCCCCGAAGACTCCCTGCTGATTGGAGTTGAGGGAGAAAAGCTGCTGAAGAGCTTCAAATTCTATGCGGTTTTCAAGGATTCTAATGACTATTCAGTCAAGTGCGAAAGCAATGAAATAGGGACAATTTCCACTCCCCATCCGATTGGAGAAAGGTTTGCTCTGGCTGGCAGGGTCTGGGAAGTTACCGATTTGGATCTTGCAAGAAAAATGATCTTCGTCAAACAGATTGAAGGAAAAATGGAAATATCCTGGCCGGGCGACTTTGGTGAAGTTGACACCAAGGTTATGGAAAACATCTACAAACTTCTGACAACAGACGCATCCCTTCCATACCTTAAGCCTCAGGCTCAAAGACGAATGGAATCTGCGAGAATCCTTGCTCAGAACATTGGAATTAAGGATCATATGATTATTTCTCTGGGCGGCATGAACAAAGTCATGTTTCCGTGGCTTGGAACCCGTAGCAATTCAACACTGGTAAGGATTCTGAAAAAATACGCTTCTTCACTAAAAATCTATGATGTTGAACACAATGGCTGTTTCTATATAACTTTCAAAAGCGACGAGTCCTGTGATGATTTGATGAAAAACATAACAAAGCTCATCGCCTCTTTGAAACCAATTGACACATTTGGTCTCGTATCAGACAGTGAATTATTGAGAAGCGACAAATTTGATCCGTATATCAAACCTTCACTGCTGAAAAAGGCTTTTGCACTGGACAAACTGAGAGGATATGAGATAGAAGAAAGATTTCTTGTCAACAATTTGTTCAAACAATCTTAACAACAAAAAGGTTGCAATATTTTATCAATATAAGTAAAATAGAGTCTGTATTTTAAATAAGTATGAGATTAAGCGACGGATAGTTCGTCAAATAGATATCAAAAAATGGAGTATTAAAGGCGTCGGTTATATACACTAATCAGCTCCTTCAGTGTTTTATGAAAGAAAAAAAGAACATTTTGCTGCCAATACTTACGAGTTTTGTATTCAGCTTCACATTTTTATTTTTCGGAACTTATGAGATTTTTGTATCAAACAGCGAGGAACTTGTATTTGGTTTATCCAATTTCATAGTCCCTGTTATAATCATATCTCTGTCAGTCTTTGCGGTATTGTCGCTGATACTGATATTTGTTCCGGGAATAGTCGGAAGAATTCTGAATGGTATTGTATTCGGGCTTACCATCTGCGGATACATCCAGGGAAACTTTTTGAATATTGGAGTTAACTCACTCATTTCCGATGATGTCGGTTCTGCGCCTGAAACATGGTTTGTGATTCTTGACGTTGCCATCTGGGTGATACTTCTAGGCGGAATCATTTTTGCCTTTATTATGACAAAGAAGGTAAAAGTAATCAAAACCGTAGCAATCTTTCTTTGCGTTCTGCTCGTCGGAATGCAGGGCACAGCACTTGTGACAGAGTCAATCAGTTACTCAAACAAACTTGAAGAACAGGGCAATTCCCTTTTGAATGACACAGATTATATTCTGACCACAAGAGGTCTTTATGAGGTGTCCAAAAAGAACAATGTTGTCATCATTGTCCTGGACAGATTTGATATATCCTACTATGAAGACGTTGTCGATGAAGACCCGGAATTCTTCAACAAGCTTGAAGATTTCACATTGTACACGGACAATGTTTCGCTCTATTCCCGCACATATCCTTCCATTGCAACCATGGTAACGAATGTGGACAATGATTTCTCAGCAACTGCAGCTGAATATTTTGAGTATGCATACAACAATTCAGATTTTCTTGACGATCTCGAAGCAAACGACTACAGAATAAAAGTTTATTCAGGCAATTACTATTCTTACAGAAATGCTTCAGCTTTGAGAAGAGCTTACAATGTTCAGCCAAAGGTCGGGGAAATGACAGTTCCTGACACATGGGGCCTTGCAGGAAGCATGATTCAGCTTTCACTATACAGATACTTCCCCATTATCCTCAAATCGACAATAAGAATTGCCTCAACCAGTTTCAGCAAATATATTGCATATGAAGAAGTCTATCCGGTATATACAAATGACTCAAATGTTGAATTCTGTCAGAACGTACTGAATAACGGTCTTTCACTTGACAACAAGGACAATGCTTATACATTCATACATCTGCATGGATGTCATGATCCGGTCACAATGGATGAAGACTGCAATGAATTTGAAGAAGGTGTGCGTTCTGTCAGCAACACACGCGGATGCTTCAAGATGATTTATGAATACATAAGCGAACTTAAGCGCCTCGGTGTATATAACAATTCAACCATCATAATAACGGGAGATCATCCGAGAGCACGCAGCGACACCACTATTCCGACACAGCCGAGAATAGCCGCACTGTTTGTCAAGCAGGCAAATCCTGATGGTGTAACCAAGCCGTTTACTATTTCAACTGAGCCCGTATCTCAAGCCAATCTCTTTGCTTCCATAATTAAATCCGCAGGCATAAAAACCGAAAAGGATTACGGAAAAGCTTACTGGGAGATGAATGACGGAGACAACGCGGTGAGAGTCCATAAATTCCAGTGTACTCTTGATGACGGAACTCACATTTTAGAGTTCACCATCAAAGGAAACGGAAGAGATTTCAAAAACTGGGAAATCACGAACGACACAAACATAGGGAGACTGTATAAGTAAACCATGGGAACAATAATGCATTACATATGCATCCCCTTCGGATGGCTGATGCAATTGTCAATGACGGTTGTTGGAAACTATGCTCTTGCTATAGTTTTCTTCACACTTCTTACGAAGATAATTCTGATGCCTGTATCCCTTTGGGTGCATGTAAACTCAATCAAGATGGTAAAAATCCAGCCGAGCATCAACTATGCAACAGCTGAATTTTACGGAGACAAGGAAAGAATTGCCGAAGAACAGACAAAACTCTACAAAAAGGCAGGCTACAATCCTTTTGCTTCTGTAATACCGCTACTCTTACAGATAGTTCTTCTGATGTGTGTTGTTTACATCATCAAAGAGCCTCTGACATATATCCTGAAAATCTCCGACGATGTCTGCATGGAACTTGCAAAAGTGTGCGGTGTTGCTGATTTCAGAGAAGATCAGCTCGCAATTATGGACATTATTGCCCAGGGTAAGATATCTACAGCTTCCCTCTCAGCAAACGCTCTGACAGCTGTTGAAAGCATCAAGAGTTTTGATTTGACATTCCTTGGCCTCAGCCTCAATGTTGTGCCGAGCGAAGCAATGGGAATATATATTCTTGTTCCGGTAGTTGCTGGTGTGTCATCATTCCTTATGTGCCTTGCACAGAATGCTTTGAATGTCCTTCAGAAAGAACAGTCTGCCCTTAACAAGTACGGGGTAACAATAATTTCTGTAGGCGTATCGCTTATACTTGGCTTCTTTGTCTATTCAGGCGTTGCACTTTACTGGGTATGCAGCAACGTTCTCGCTGTTGTAGTTCAGGTAATATTGAACCTTATTATCAATCCATGGAAAAAGGTTGACAAGGAAGAACTGGAAAAGAGCAGACAGAAACTGGCTGAACTCAAGTCGTTTGCCAAATCAGATGACAAGGACAAAGAAAATAAAAAGCGCGAAAAAGCCGATTACAAGCGTTTTTTCAGCGTAGTCAACAAACATCTTGTCTTCTATTCTGAAAAGAGCGGTTTCTTCAAATATTTCGAAACACTGATCAATGGAATCATTTCAAAATCGAATGTAACCATTCACTATATTACAAATGATCCAAATGACAGAATATTCGAACTCGCGAAAACAAACAAACAAATCCAGCCTTATTACATTGGAATCAACAAACTGATTCCCATGATGATGAAAATGGATGCAGATATAGTTGTAATGACAACTCCTGATCTGGACAATCTGTTTTTAAAGAGATCATTAATCAGAAAAGATATAGAATACATCTACGTGCCTCATGACATGATGAGTGCTCACATGGGGTTCAGGGAAGGCGCATTCAACAATTTCGATACATTCTTTGCCGCAGGCCCGCACCTCAAAACTGAGATAAGGGCAATGGAGAAAATGTATAAAACCAAAGAAAAAACAATTGTTGAATTTGGTTATCCATACATGAAGAAACTTGCTGATTCATACGAGCAAATGGAAAAAGTCGAGCATGAAAAACCCGAAATCCTGATTGCTCCGTCCTGGCAGGAAGACAATCTTCTCGACAGCTGCATAGACAATCTGCTGACTACTCTTTGTGATGGAAAATACCATGTGATAGTCAGACCTCATCCAGAATACATGAAGAGATTCAATGAAAAAATGCAGAATCTCATGAGCAGGTATTCAAACATCGACGAATCAATACTTACATTTGAAACAGATTTCTCCAAGGATTCGTCAATATATCAGTCTGACCTTCTCATCACGGACTGGTCCGGTATCGCATACGAATACAGTTTTGCCACAAAAAAACCGGTACTGTTTTTCAATACCAAACTGAAGATGCTCAATACAAACTGGGAAAAACTTGACCTGGTTCCGGTTGAAATATCTCTCAGAAGCAAAGTTGGCATCAATCTTGAAAAAGATGACAAAGAAGGTATCGCACCCAGTGTCGAAAAGTTGCTGAATTCACAGGAAGAATACAGACAGGCAATTACAACTGCTTTGTATGAAACTGTATATGACTTTGAAAACAGTGGTGCAAAAGGTGTACAATATATATTGAACAGTTTGGTTTCAAAATCCAAAAAGAATTAGGAGCCCTAGTATATGAAGAGAAAAAGCATAATATTTTCACTGATTTGCGCAGTTTCACTTATTTTTGTTTTTCAAATCAATTCATTTGCTTATCTGGACCCGTCAGTTGTGACGTATCTTGTTCAGGCAATTGCCGGTGTAGTAATTGCAGGAAGCGCAATATTCATTGTTTTGTGGAGAAAGTTCAGAAAGAAAGTTTCAAAAACTCTGAATATTGATGAAAACAAAAACAAGACTGTAGAAGAAGACGTAGTTATTCTCGACGAATCACAGAAAGATAATTCCGAAACAGAAACACCCGCTGAAGAGCAGCAGGCAGAAACAGAAAACAAAGAAGACAAAAAAGAAGAACAGTGACTTAATAAGCGGGCACCGGAAAGTGCCCGCTTATTTCAGTTATATTCTCTGTAATTCGGATCAACTGTTTCCAGTTCAGCAACGCTGTCGATCTCAACTATCTGATCAGACTTGACAGGATGTACTCTGAGATTCAGTTTTCCGAGTTCTCTGTTTACTATATCATCCCAGAAAAGTGTTTCATAAGTTCCAGGTTTGCTGTAAGCATCATCAATTGAATCACGGATAAGTCCGGCGTCACCGGCCTTGAACCATGCCACTCCGCACATGTTGTAGGCATCGTCGCCGTGCTTTCCGACTCTGGTGATTATTCCCTTTTCATTCAAATCAAAAACCCAGTCGTCTGAATGACCTTTCACAAACTTTCCGAAGTAGCAGGAACCTTCAAGCTTATCTCTGAAAATGGAAGGATCGGAAACAAACAAATCAGCTTCACATATAAAGCAGTCATCCGAACCCATTACTTCCCTTGCAGCGTGAATAGAAGATATATTGTTAATGGTTGTATATTCCGTATTTTCTATCAGTTCCAGTTTCGGATATTTTTCTGTCAGGTATTTAAATTGTTCTGATTTGTATCCGACAACAACATATACTCTTTCAACGAGTTCATACAATCCGTCAATTACAGTTTCAATCATTGGCTTTCCGTACACTTTTACCAAAGGTTTTGCAACCTTTTGAGTCAAAGGTGCCATTCTGGTTCCAAGTCCGGCAGCCATCAAAATCGCTATCATCTGCTCTCTCCTACTTACTGTTTTTTGTCTGTTCGGATTTAACCAGAAGGAATGCTATGCAGACCAGGAACAGAATGTCAGCAAATAGCTGAACAAATGAAGTCAGAACAAGCAGTGCGCCGGCATCTGAACCGATTGTCAGAAGCATCCTAAAAAAGCATGTGAATGCAAAAACACCCATCCCGAGAAGCAGGAATACTCTGTTCCTGTTAATCAGATAGACAGCTACAAGAACTGCAAATGCAACCATGAAAATGCTCCAGATGTAGTATGACGTCACTGATGATGATGTATTAGGATAAACCCATATCATGTTATAGAAGTGAAGAACCAATGTTGCTGCCGGCAGTGCCAGAAGGTACAAACCTATTTTCTTCTTCATGATGAATAACACAAGTGCAATTATCATTGCAAGGTTGACCGCAATTGTCAGAGCGTCTCCAAACAGGAAACCTGAAACTATGTATGAAACAGTTATTGCGATGGTAATTGCTTCAAAAACCAATGCTAATATTGTCAGCATGAGGATTATCGTTTTTCTTGCAATTTCTTTTTGTGCTATAAACCCGACAACACCTACCGCTACAATTCCGAATCCGTAAATCAGAATCAGAATTGTTGACATTACACTGGGGAAATTATCAAAAGCGTGTGAATCAGAAGAAGAGATACGTATTATTTCATATACTGAAAAAGCAAGAAACAAAACCGCAATGGCAACACATAAAACCTTAATACCCATGCTTTTTTCAGTTGTTTTATTATTTTGATTATTCATTTTTGCCTCCAGATAATTTATGAAAAATCTTGAATTTGAACTTTTTTGATAGAAGCACCTATTGATGACAATTTTTCAACTATGTTGTCATATCCTCTCTCAATGTAGAATATGTCTTCAATGGATGTGCTTCCTTCCGCAACAAGACCGGCAAGAATCATGGCCGCTCCTGCCCTGAGGTCAACCGCTCTTACATTTGCTGCTCTCAGTCTCTGACCTCCGACTATTGTTGCTATTCCATTATCCACATCAATATTTGCACCCATTCTTTTCAATTCATTGACATACCTGAATCTGTCATTGAATATTGTTTCATTGATTCTGCTTGACCCGTTAATGCAGCACAGAAGCACCGCAGTCTGTGGGTTCATATCCGTTGGAAATCCCGGATAAGGAAGAGTCTTTATGTTAATTGGTCTCAATTCGGTAGTTTTGCGTTTCACCAACAGTGATTCGTCGCCCTCTTCAAACACAATTCCTGTCTCGGACAATTTGGAAGTCATTGATTCAAGGTGTTTGGGAATGACATTTTCAATCATCAGTTCGCTTCCTGTGGCAGCTGCTGCAATCATGAATGTACCCGCCTCAATCATATCCGGAATAAGTGTATATTCACATCCGTGAAGCTGCTTGTTGCCCTTGATCTTAATTGTGTCCGTACCTGCTCCGGTGATGTCAGCACCACAGAAGTTCAAAAAGTTTGCAAGATCAACTATGTGAGGTTCCCTCGCGGCATTGTCAATAACAGTTACGCCCTCACTGCGGACGGAAGCAAGTATTGCATTTATTGTTCCTCCGACGGTAACACAGTCGAAATAGACATTCGCAGCTTTCATTCCTCCGACAACCGAGGCGTCTATATATCCTTCATCGATTTTCACTTTGGCACCCATCGCTTCAAATGCTTTTACATGCTGGTCGATAGGTCTGCTTCCGAAATCACAACCTCCCGGAAGTCCGACTTTACATACGCCAAACCTGGCAAGCGATGCACCTGCTATGTAGTACGACGCTCTCATCTTCCCGACATCTTCGTCAGGAGCCATTATGGTGGAAATGGGCCTTGTGTCTATCTTGTATTTGTTCTCATCGATTTTTTCAACAACCGCACCCATTTTTTCAAGTATTTTCAATGCAAGATTTATATCGGAAATGTTTGGCAGATTGTCTATGATGCATTCGTCATTGACCGCAATTGTGGCAAACACCACTGCAACTGCAGCATTTTTCATTCCGCTGATTTTTACACTTCCATTCAGAATTGATG
The DNA here is from genome assembly GCA_902791785.1 of uncultured Ruminococcus sp. Taxonomy (GTDB): domain Bacteria; phylum Bacillota; class Clostridia; order Oscillospirales; family CAG-272; genus CAG-841. The sequence goes on from CADAXH010000004.1 coordinate 9,652, forward strand.
GGCCGTTAATTACAATTTTTTCCATTCTAACCTAAATAATCTCCTGTTATTGCATCATACACGCTTTCGGTCTCATCCGAATAAATAAGCCTGTATGTTGGTACCAAATAATATGAGTCTTTTACATTTTTTACGTATGAAACACCATTGACTATCCTTGTGATTGTTCTTTCTTTTGGTGAATCATTGCTGATCCTTCCGTTTTCTTTTACAAGAACAGAAAGGATATCCACGCAGTCAGTTGAAAGCATTTTATTTGGTTCCAATGCTATCAACAGTCCTTCTGCATATATCATTTTTCCGCCTATGAATACGCAGTTTATGTCCCCTTCGTTGACGACATATCCGTTGTATACCTGCTGGAATCTTACGTACTCAAATCCGTTTTCATCAGTATATTTTCCTGTGCAAACCAGATGCACCTTTACCTTTTCAAAGAACTTGTCTCCAAAAACCGCCGTCCTGAATGATTCCAGATAAACTTCTGCTTCATTTCCAATTGGCTCAAACAATTCTTTGTCAAAAGTATATTTTCCCGGTCTGATCAGAGAAACGAATGTGAAAAGCATGTCATTGTTAATGGAAACATTGCCCTCTCTCGACCTGCCTGAAATCACATTCAGTTCATAACTCTCGTTTGAATACACATCGTCCCAGATTGAAATCAGTTTGTTGATGTCTATTTTTCCCTCGTATGCAGATGGGGATTTCTTTTCTTTGTCTATGATTGATTTCTGTATGTGAATATTGTTGTTTTCCAGAATCTTCACAACGTTGTCAATCTCTTCATCTGTATATTTACCTATTGCCGAGTACTGAGTGCTGACAAGCCACATAAACACTGCATTTATGACAATCAGCACCGCCAGAGCAAAAATCTTGAGGTTTCTCCAACTCATGGTTTTTCACCCGGAACTTCATATTCCTCCTGCTGAACAAACCAGAATATCTTATCTATTCCGTACTCGGAATCATAAAACAGTCTGAAATCAGCATTACCTTCGCCCCCGGATGTGAGATAGGATGCAATTGACAAATACTGAATTATAGTACTGGTGTCTTCCCTCTCACTGATGTTATAGTTAACAATGCTGGCTGATACAAGTACATTATCCTTGAAAACAAACTTCAGAGGATTTGCCTCGCCTTTGAAAAGAAGCGGAATGCACTGATGCTTAAATCCGTATGTAATGGTCAGATAGTCATTGCTGTAATCTATATCCGAAATATATACGTTCTCATTGCCGATATCTATCTCAAGGTCAACCAGCAGTTTATTGCATATGCACAGGTAGTCCTTGAACTCGTATTCTTCAGAGTTCCCTATTATCGACGAGATATGAATTCCGTTTTTGGTGTCTGAACTGTAGAAGATTCCCTTTTCGCCCATAACGAGTGAGGTTTCTTCATCGACATACACAATATTCTTTGCATCGTCAATGTATGTGGATGCCTTGACTGTGTTTATCTTGAACACGTTCAGGTACAGATTCTGGTTGTCAAGATTCAGAGAATTTTCCAGGTCAAGATTGTTCATTGTAATCTCATCAATGATAAGGCATTCCGGAAGAACCCTGACTTTTGTGTCGAATGAATCTTCGACCGTGTTGTCTGCGGCCGCAAATTTAAATGTTATCGGATAATTCATCTCCAGTTTTTTCAGATCCAGAGTTACAGATGAATTCTCGATAGGTCTGTACAAAGCGTATCTGTCGTTTCCGATCTTTGCCATAGCTTCAAATTTGTCTCCGACCGGATAAATAACCATACACTTTATCGCTTCGTTTGTAATGTTCTGGCTCAGCATATCCGGAAATGTGTTATAAAATATCGCACTTTTCCTGACATATGACAGCCACTCGAAAAATACTCCGTCACCGAGCAGTCTGCTCTTCCAGATGTCTCTTCCATCCTGCTCGCTTACTATCGTTACGTTTGCATTTTCATTGAACAAAGCGTAAATGATGTCATCAACCTGATTATACAGGGATTTCTGATTCTCGTTTCCGCCGACAACGCAATAGTCCACGCCTTTTGAGCTGCAAACGGCGCTGACACACGGGACTACAATGCTGTAGTCCAGATAGTCGGACAAATCTAATTTGTTGTCGCTCTCTCTGACCTGTCTTATGGTGTTTGCGTCAAGTTCGTGCCTTGGAGTCCTGCTGAATCCGAATAGATAAATTACGACAAGACAAACAAGTGAAACCATCAAAACGCAAACAAGAACCGTGGTCAATATGTTGAGAATCTTTGATATGGCTTTGTTCATGTCACTATTTTTTTTGTGCTGCAATTGTGGCTACATAAGGAAGCCTTATTGCTATTTCTGTTCCCTCTCCGACCTTTGATTTGATGGAGATGTTGCCTCCATGCGCTTCGGTTATTTCTTTGGCTATTGCCAGTCCAAGTCCGGTTCCGCCTCTGTCGGAACTTCTTGCCTTTTCAACTCTGTAGAATCGTTCAAAGATTCTCGGCAGGTCTTCTTCAGGTATTCCCATACCGGTATCTGAAACCACAAATGCGACAAAATCGCCTTCCGGCCTCACATTGATCTTTATTGTGCCTCCGTCCGGAGTATATTTTACAGAATTTGAAACGATGTTTATGAGAACCTGCTGAAGCTTTTCTTTATCTCCCACCATGTCTTTGAGACCGCTGTCGCAGTTGAATTCGAAGTGCTGACTGCGTCTGTTTGCTTCAACGCTCAGCATGTCGTAAACCTGTTTTGCCATCTCTGATGGAGCGAACTCGACAATCTGCCAGTTAGTTCCGTTGTTGTCAAGTCTGGAAAGCACAAGAAGATCTGAAACGATTCTTGTCATTCTGTCGCATTCGGAAACAGCCATCTTCAGGAAATTATCCTTTGATTCCTGATCAAGCTGAGGATACTCCAGAACCGTCTCGACAGCTCCCTTGATACTTGTCAGAGGAGTGCGGAGTTCATGCGAAACATCTGCGACAAATTCTCTTCTTGACTTGTCAAGTTCATAACGACCCGTGTTGTCATGAATAACGCACATGATGCCGACATGGTCTTTTTCTTCCTGTGTGTATTTGAATTCGGCGAATGTGACGTCGAATGCCTTTTCCCCGTAAAGAACGTCTCTTACGACATAGTTTCTGTTCTCTCTGTAACCTTCAGAAACTTCCTTGTAATTTATCTGAAGCCATTTCATCATCTGCGAGAATGAAAAATCGTGCATGTCATCAATGTTGAACAGTTCAGATGCCATTTTGTTCACATGCATCGGTTTTCCTTCCGAATCAAATGCCAGTACGGCATCGTTCAGGTACAGGAACAGCGTTTCGAATTTTTGTCTTTCTCCTGAAACTTCATCAAGTGTGTTCTTGATAACGGATCTCATGTAATTGAACGTTTCGCCCAGTGTTCCGATTTCGTCTTTGCTTCTGATTTTGATTTCTTCAGTAAATTCGCCTTCAGTAATCTTTTCAGCACTTCTCGTCATATCTCCGATAGGGTCGGCTATTGCCTTTGAAAGGAAGAATGACAGTGCAATGGAAATAAGCATTCCGATAAATATCGTCGTGATGATGATCTGGAATATGATCTCGGAAAACTGTCTGACGTAATCCTGGGAGTCCCTGATATATATGATGCTCGCATTGCTTCCGTCAGAGATATAGTAGGCATAATCAATATAGTCTGTCCAGAACTGCTTTCCGACGCCCTTGGATCCGGTCAAACCGGCAATGATGTTTTTGGTCATTTCAAGGTTTCCTGCTGAATATTCATCGGAACTTGCCATGATTGTGCCATCCATTGCGATTATGTAGTAGTTTCTGTACCTGTTGATGCCCAGGGCACTTTGATTTGCCTTCAGCAATTCCGACTGCACAGTGTAATACTCCGACTCGCTCAGGGCATTTTTGAGCTGAACAACTAGTTCTCCGTCATCCGAGAATGCCTGTTCCATCTGGTCATTGAAATCGGAGTTGTAGAAGTTGTAAATGTTGACAAACAGCACTGAACCGACGGTAGCCATCAAGACTATCGTAAATACAACAAATATCAGAATGATTTTGAAATGCAGATTGCGGTACATGTTGTGTCCTTTACTTGGATATGTAATAACCCTTTGTTCTTATCGTTTTTATGTATTCCGGTTCTGCCGGGTTTGTTTCAATCTTTGCTCTGAGTCTTGACATGGTTACGTCAACAACTCTTGCTCCGCCGTAATAACCGCCGTATCCCCACACGTTGTTAAGCAGTTCTTCTCTTGTGAACAGCTGATCAAGGTTTGTTGCAAGATACAGGAGAACTTCATATTCCTTGCTGGATAATTCTATTTCCTTGCCGTCTTTTTCAACCCTGTAATTCTTTGTATCGATTGTCAGGCCACGGATAACTATCTTCTCCTGGGGATTTTCAACAGATTTAACTTCAACTATTTCACCGGATGTGCGGCGAATATTAGCTTTTACTCTTGCCATCAGGACTTTTACCGAAAACGGCTTTGTTACATAGTCGTCAGCTCCGAGATCAAGTCCCGTTATTTTATCTATGTCCGACTCTTTTGCAGTGACCATTATTATCGGAGTGTTGAGTTTTTTTCTGACTTCTTTACATATCGAGAATCCGTCTCTCTTCGGAAGCATTATGTCGAGAAGAATCAGATCGTAATCTCCCTTCAATGCTTTGTTCAGACCGTCTTCACCGTCGAACGCCTGGTCAACGGCATAGTTTTCCATCATCAGGTTTACCTGAAGAAGCTGAGAAATGTTTCTTTCGTCTTCAACAACAAGTATTCTCTTGTATCCGCTTTTGTTTGGCATGTTGTTCTCTCCTTGTAAAAATCTATTGCTGCTGTGTTGGCTCGTATGTCAGATAATAGGCGCAAACCAGATCGACAACCATTCCGTAACTCTTTACACCTGCAGGCTGACCGTGTGAAATAATGCTGATGTCATTCACCTTGTCGGAAACTTTTGCAGCAGTATTGGTCGCATATTTTGCAAAAAAGTCTCCGTATGCCACATATTCGTTCATTATTCTCTTGTCAAGATAATTGCGCAGTTTCTTGTTGAGATCAGCGTCTGCCGAGCTGAGTTTTGACAGCAGTTCATGAAGCATGTCCATATATCCCGAGTATCTCATGTACGGACTGTCGCTGTTCATGCACACCAGAAACTCAGCAAAATTTGCTTCGTCCTCGTTTCCTATTCCTCTCTGGTGGGCTGATTCGTGTGCAGCTGATGAAACAATTACGTAATCGGGGTAATTAGTGTTTAGGTTTGCTTCTCCGGTCAGTCCGAAATACATTCCCGAAATATGCGTATATGTCCATGCAAAACTCAGCATAACCGGTTTTGTTCTTGTTTTCATTTTCTGGAAGAAATCATATTTCTTCGTCACATTGTCCCATGCTTTGTTGAGTTCCTCATCCAGTTCCCTGTAAGTGTAAGGCATAACAGAGTATGTGCCTTCCGGGAAAACAATGTTGTCCAGCTCAGCTGCAGCTTTGTCTGCAAGAATGCATCCTACGACGAACAAATCCTGAGGCGACAGCTTATTGACTTTCATTCCCATTTTTTCCGAAAGCGGTTTTCCGTAATAGCTTGCTCCGGAAGTTCCCTGTGTAATTATGATAACTGCAAGAAATGCCGTGACAAGGGATACCACCACTTTGCGGAATCTGTCAGTGTTTTTAACGATCCATATCACAAGAGCCACAAAAAGTGCGACATAAAGGGGTATGCACAATATTATGGTTTCGGTAAGTGAAAATGGCAGAATTCCGGTTATTGCGGTCATCACCGTGCGGAATAATCTTCCTACCGAGTCATTCAAGGCATCGGCAAAATTCTGATTGCTTCTGGCAACAATGTTAAGAATGATCATTGTCAGTGCTATAACAAACAACACAATCAGATAAACGGGAAAGTATTCAAAAAATGCCCTCTTTTTCTTCACCTTTTGCCCCCTATAGATAAATTCAAAGTACGCAAATAATATATTATCATACGCGAAAAATAAATACAATAAAAATGTTGACAATTTACCATGCTCATGTGTACACTTAACAGGATAATATTTCCATTGACAAGTTTCATCTCAAGTAATATAATAGGAAATTGGATTTCACACAAAAAGGAGGGATACCATGGCAGAATTATTCAAACTGCATTCGCCTTATTCAATGACGGGCGATCAGCCTGAAGCAGTCGAATCCATCGTTGAAGGATTGAACAAGGGCGAAAAGGAAATGTCCCTCATCGGCGTTACCGGATCAGGAAAAACATTTACGATGGCAAACGTCATAGCCAGAATGAACCGCCCGACAATAGTGCTTTCACACAACAAGACCCTGGCGGCACAGCTCTGTTCGGAGTTCAGAGAATTCTTTCCTGAAAATGCCGTCGAATACTTTATTTCATATTACGACTACTACCAGCCTGAAGCATATGTTCCGGGCAAGGATCTGTATATTGAAAAAGATTCTCTTGTAAATGACGAAATTGACAGACTAAGACACAGCGCCACATCCGCTTTGTTCGAAAGAAGAGATGTCATCATCGTCGCCAGCGTATCATGCATATACTCACTTGGTGACCCGAGTGAATACAAAAGCCTGGTGGCTTCTGTAAGAGAGGGACAGACAATTGACATGCGCAAGTTTATGCGAAAACTAATTTCCATAAACTACACAAGAAACGACATCGCGCTCTCCAGAAACAATTTCCGTGTCAGAGGTGACACGCTGGAAATAATGCCCTCATCAGAAACAGACCTTGTAAGAATCGAATTTTTCGGTGACGAAGTGGACAGGATTACCGAAGTAAATGCACTTACGGGCGAAGTAAAGAGAAGACTCAACTATATTGCAATTTATCCTGCGACTCACTATGCAACTTCAGACGAAAAGAGAGAAGCTGCTCTTCAGGATATCTATGAGGAAATGGTTGAGAGAGTTGAATATTTCAAGGCTGAAGGACGCTTCATAGAGGCACAGCGAATCGAGGAAAGAACTAAATTTGACCTGGAAATGATAAAGGAAATGGGTTATTGTTCAGGAGTCGAAAACTATTCAAGAGTCCTGACAGGAAGACCTGCAGGATCAACACCGTACTGCCTGCTTGACTACTTCCCTGACGACTACATTATGTTTGTTGACGAGTCACACGTAACACTGCCTCAGGTAAGAGCAATGTCGGGCGGCGACAGATCCAGAAAACAGTCTCTCATAGATTACGGTTTCAGACTTCCGTCCGCTTTTGACAACAGACCTTTGAGATTTGAAGAATTTGAATCCGAAATCAATCAGGTCGTGTATGTGTCTGCAACACCAGGACCATATGAAAAGGAAAAGAGTTCCAGGATGGTGGAACAGATAATCAGGCCGACCGGACTGCTTGATCCGAAAGTTGAAATAAGACCGATAGAAGGACAGGTTGATGACCTTCTCGGAGAAATACGCACAAGAGCAAAGAAAAACGAGAGAGTGCTCGTAACGACCCTCACCAAAAAAATAGCGGAGGATTTGTGCGAATACCTTGGCACAAACGGAGTCAAAGTCAGATATATCCATCACGAAGTCGATTCTCTTGAAAGACAGGAACTGATCAGAGACCTGCGTCTTGGTGTTTTTGACTGCCTCGTCGGAATTAACCTGTTGAGAGAGGGACTGGACATTCCCGAAGTATCTCTTGTTGCCATACTTGATGCAGATAAAGAGGGACTTCTCCGCTCAGAAACGTCTCTTATTCAGACAATCGGAAGAGCTGCCAGAAACGAAAACGGTCTTGTCATAATGTATGCAGATACAATGACGGATTCTATGAGAAGAGCCATCAAGGAAACTGACAGAAGAAGAGCAATACAGCAAAAATACAACAAAGAGCACAATATTGTTCCGAAGACAATAAAAAAGGAAGTCAGGGACATTATTGAGATCAAATCCAAGAAAGACATCGCCAGAGCTCAGCAGAAAGGCAAGATGTCTGCTTCAGAACGCAACCTGCTGATAGAACAGATGCAGAAAGAAATGAAAGCAGCAGCAAACATGCTGGATTTCGAGAGAGCTGCATATCTGAGAGACGCAATTGCAAAAATCAAAAATCCGGAGTAATTCATGGAACCAAAATACATAAAAATCAAGGGCGCGAGAGTTCACAATCTAAAAAACATCGACGTCAATATACCCAAAAATTCAATGACGGTTATCACAGGCCTTTCAGGTTCGGGCAAATCGTCTCTTGCTTTTGACACTCTCTATGCCGAAGGACACAGAAGATTTGTAGAATCCCTCAGTTCTTACGCAAGACAGTTTCTGGGCCAGACGGACAAACCTGACGTCGACTCAATTGAAGGACTCAGCCCCGCCATAGCAATAGATCAGAAAACAACTTCTAACAACCCGAGATCCACCGTCGGAACAGTTACCGAAATCTATGACTATCTCAGACTCCTTTTTGCAAGGGTCGGAGTACCTCACTGTCCGGTATGCGGAAAAGAGATAAAAGCAATCCCGACTGACACAATTCTTGACACAATCAAGTCAATGGACGAAGGAACAAAATTTGTGGTTCTCGCTCCGGTAGTCAAAGATAAAAAAGGAACACACGAGAAACTGTTTGCTGAATGTCTTAAGAACGGGTACACAAGAGCCAGGGTAGATGATGAAATGGTTGAGCTGACGGATATGCCCGAACTCGACAAAAACAAGATGCACAACATCGAGATTGTAATCGACAGACTGGTTCTGAAACCGGGTATTGACAGCAGACTTGCCGATTCAGTCGAAACGGCACTGAAACTCGGAAACAATACTGTCGAAATATATGACATGGACAAGAAAAAAGCCACGACATATTCCCAGAATTATGCGTGTGAAGAACACAACTTTACAATGAGTGCGCTCGAGCCAAGGCTTTTCTCTTTCAACGCCCCTCTCGGAGCCTGCCCGACATGTTCTGGAATCGGATCAATTCAGACCCTGTCAAGGGACAGAATCATCCCCGACAAGAGCCTGTCAATAAAAGAAGGCGCAATAGATGTGCCTGGGTTCCTCAATGCAGATGAAGAGAGCTGGGGAGGTTCTCTTCTTGTTGAAGTCGGAAAAGCATATGGTTTCACACTTGATACCAAAATAGAAGACATGACAAAGATTCAGCTTGACGCTCTGTTCGACGGATGCGGACAGCAGACTTTCCATGTAGTCAGATCGTTCGAAGGAAGAATTCACGATGGTCCGGCAAAATGGAAAGGTCTTTTTGCCACCATAAAGAACAGACGCGACCAGCTGTGGTCAGATAAATATGAAGAGTACTATGATTCGATTCCATGCCCTGAATGCAAAGGAAAAAGACTCAAACCTGAAGTTCTTTGTGTAACTGTATCGGGAAAAAACATTCAGGACGTCTGTGACATGAGCATACTTGACTCAATCAACTTTTTCGAAGACATGAAACTGAATCACGAAGACGAACAGATATCCCGTGAAGTAAACAAGGAAATAAAGTCACGACTGTCATTCTTGAAAAATGTGGGGCTTGGTTATCTGACACTGTCAAGACAGGCAACCACTCTTTCTGGAGGAGAGGCGCAGCGAATAAGACTTGCAACTCAAATCGGTTCTTCCCTTTCAGGCGTCATGTACATTCTTGACGAACCAAGCATCGGACTCCACCAAAGAGACAATGCAAGGCTCATAGGAACGCTGAAAAGCCTCAGAGACGAAGGCAACACTGTCATAGTAGTGGAACATGACGTTGAGACAATGCAGGAATCGGATTACATCATAGATATAGGACCCGGAGCAGGTATACACGGAGGTGAAATAGTTGCCGAAGGAACTCCTGCACAGATATCCAGAAGCAGCAAATCCCTTACAGGAAAATATCTGTCAGGAAGACTGTCAATTCCCGTTCCGAAAGAAAGAAGGAAAGGCAGCGGACAATTCCTGACAATTCAAGGAGCTGCTCAAAACAACCTGAAAGATCTGACCGTCAGCATTCCTCTCGGAACATTTACGTGCGTAACCGGTGTTTCAGGGTCTGGAAAATCTTCACTGATTGAAGGAGTCCTGCTCCCGAAACTGGAAAAAGAACTAAACAGAGCCAATACATTTCCTGGCAAGTGCAGGAGCATAGAAGGATTTGAAAACCTTGACAAGGTAATCTCGATAGATCAGAGTCCTATCGGACGAACACCGAGATCAAACCCTGCAACATACACGGGTTTGTTCTCCGACATCAGAGATTTGTTTTCAAAAACACCTGACGCCAAAACCAGAGGATACTCAGCAGGAAGATTCTCATTCAATGTTCCTGGCGGAAGGTGCGAAGCATGCATGGGAGACGGAGTCAAATGCATAGAAATGAACTTCCTTCCTGACGTTTATGTCAAATGTGACGTATGTCAGGGAAAAAGGTACAACAAGGAAACACTCGAAGTCAAATACAAGGGAAAGAGTATCTACGACATTCTCGAAATGAGTGTTGAAGAAGGACTTCAGTTCTTTGAGAATATCCCAAAAATCCGCAAAAAACTCCAGACTATCTTTGATGTCGGTCTGGGATACATTAAGATTGGTCAGTCTTCGACAACACTTTCAGGAGGCGAAGCACAGCGTGTCAAACTGGCAACTGAGTTGTCGAGGGCATCAACGGGAAAAACAATATACATTCTCGATGAACCGACAACAGGTCTTCACTCTTATGATGTTGAATGCCTGCTGGGCATTCTGAACAGACTCACCGATGCTGGAAATACTGTAGTTGTCATCGAACACAACCTTGATGTCATCAAGACTGCAGACTATATAATTGATCTGGGCCCCGAAGGCGGAAACGGAGGCGGAACTGTTGTGGCAAAAGGCACACCGGAAGAAGTCTCCAAAGTCGAAGCATCATTTACGGGACAGTACCTGAAAAAAGTTCTGAATTCGTAATTTGTGAACAAACCGGTGAAAAATAAACAATTTTTTAACAATTTATACATAGGATTATTGACATAATTGTGGTAGCATACATACTGACAGATTATGTCTGTAACAAATCAGAGAAAGGAGAGTTGGCGACCCTCCATTCCGCACAGAGCGGATAAACGCCATAGACAAATGAAAAGAAATACCAGAACAATACTAATCTACGCCGCAATATTTACTGTTGTAATCCTTTTGGTAACTTTGCTGATATCAAGGAACAATCAACAAAAACTTACATACGGCGAAGTGATTGAAAGATTTAAAAATGAAGAAGTAACTGAATTTTCCGTTTCCGGAAGCAATGTTTTGACATACAAGACAACGGACGGAAAGACATACAGATTTACCATAAGAGATATCGAGCTCTTCAAGAAAGACATCCAGTCCTACATAGATTCTCAGATGGAAAAATCTGCAGCGAACAGAACTCTTCAGAAGTGGGACATTGTCACCAGCAATAATATATTTTTAGCCTTCCTGCCGCATATTCTTATACTTGTGGCAATGGTTGTAATCTACTTTGTCTTCTTCCGCAGGATGAATTCCGAGCAGAACAAGGTTCAGAAGTTTTCCAGGGCCAGAATCACATTTGGCCAGGCAAACAAGAGCAAAGTGTACTTCTCAGACGTTGCCGGTGCAGATGAAGAAAAAGAAGAACTCAGAGAGGTTGTTGACTATCTGCGCAACCCCGCGAAATACAGAGAACTCGGCGCAAGAATTCCAAGAGGAATACTTCTTGTCGGACCTCCGGGATGCGGAAAAACACTGCTTGCAAAGGCTGTTGCAGGAGAAGCAGGTGTACCATTCCTGTCAGTTTCGGGTTCAGACTTTGTTGAGATGTACGTAGGTGTCGGCGCATCAAGAGTCAGGGATCTCTTTGATACTGCAAAGAAGGCCCCGGCAAGCATCGTATTCATAGACGAAATTGATGCTGTCGGACGTCACAGAGGCGCAGGTTTGGGCGGTGGACACGACGAACGTGAACAGACCCTCAACCAGCTGCTCGTTGAGATGGATGGTTTCGGAAGCCACGATGGTGTCATCGTAATGGCAGCAACAAACCGTCCGGACATACTTGATCCGGCTCTATTAAGACCGGGCAGATTTGACAGACAGGTTACAATCAACTATCCTGACATTGAAGGCAGAGAGGCAATTCTGAAAGTTCATTCAAAGAATAAACCTCTGGCTTCCAATGTTGATTTCAGACATGTTGCTGAAGTTACTGTCGGTTTCACCGGAGCTGATCTTGCAAACCTCATGAATGAATCCGCTCTTCTCGCAGCAAGAAAAGGCAAGAGCCTTATTGATGCAGAAGACATCAGTGAATCAATCATAAAAATTGAAGTCGGAACGCAGAAAAAATCCAGAAAAATCAAACAGGAAGAAAAGAAAAAGACCGCTTATCACGAAGCAGGTCACGCAATTGCAGCTTATTATCTTCCCACTCAGGATCCCGTTAAACAGATTTCAATCATTCCGTCAGGACGAGCTCTCGGTTATACATTGAATCCTCCTCAGGAAGACAGATACAGCGTTTACAAAAATCAGCTTCAGGAATCAATTGCAATGCTGCTTGCCGGCAGGGCTGCTGAGGAAATCGTATTCGGAGACGTCTCCGGAGGAGCGTCAAACGACATCAGCAGAGCAACAGATATAGCACGCAACATGGTCACTCAGTACGGCATGAGCGAATTGGGAACAATCCGTTTCGGATCCGAACATGACAGAGATGAAATCTTCTTGGGAAGAGATTTCAATTCAACACAGGATTATTCAAATGAAACTGCTGCAAAAATTGATGAACAAATCAAGAAATTCATCGATGAAGGATATGCTAAAGCAAAACAGATTCTGACTGAACATCGCGACAAGTTGGATTACATTTCCGAATTCTTAATTGAAAACGAGACAATGGATGAAACCGAATTCAAATCTGCTATGGAAGGTGCTTCTTTCGAGGAACTCAAAGCAATGGCTGAAGAAAGAAAAGCAAAACTTGCTGAGGAAAATGCTGCAAAAGCAGCAGTTGATGCTCAGAGACGCCGCGAAGAGGAAGAAAGAAGAAGAAAACGCGAAAGCGAAGAAAACAATCATAAAGAAAGACCCGGAATGTGGAATTAATTCCGGATTTCCAACAAAAAAACGAACCTCAATGGTTCGTTTTTTTGTTGTCATATTCCTATTCACCAAGAAGTCTTTTCATTACTTCGTGATAAGCACCTTCAACATCTCCGAGATCTCTGCGGAATCTGTCTTTGTCCAGGTGATCGTGGGTCTTTGCAGCCCAGAATCTGCATGTATCCGGGCTGATTTCGTCAGCAAGAATAATCTTGCCGTCAGGTGTTCTACCAATCCGACTCCGCTCATGAACTTGATCAAAAATGCATTGACCTTTAAAGCGTAATCTGCAATTGTTTTCATTTCTTCGTCAGTTGCCAAACCCATGGCGCGAATGTGATACTCATTAACCATAGGATCGTCGAGAGGATCACTCTTATAGCAATACTCTATTACAGGGAATGGGAGTTTTGTTCCTTCGGTAATGCCAAGTCTTTTTGAAAGAGAGCCTGCAGCGACATTTCTCACTATAACTTCCAGGGGCACTATTTCGACTTTCTTTACAACCGTTTCTCTGTCGTTCAGTTCCTTGACAACATGTGTAGGTACT
>CADAXH010000005.1 GCA_902791785.1 uncultured Ruminococcus sp.
GATGCATACATCAGGGCACAGCTTGACAATTATCACGGATGCATTCCTTCTGACTGTCCTCACAGGGAAAGGCTCGGATACACCGGTGACGGACAGGGAACATTTGTGTCTGCACTCATGTGTCTGGAGTCGAAAGAACTGTACCTGAAATGGATGGAAGATATATTTGATTCCCAGGACAAAAAGTCAGGACATATTCCGCACTCTTCACCTCTGATGGGAGGAGGCGGCGGACCCGGAGCATGGGGATGCGCCGCTGTAATTCTTCCTTATGAGTATTACAAATACTTTGGTGACACCGACATTCTGAAGAAATACTACTCCGGGATGAAACACTGGATTGAATATCTCGAGTCAAGAACGGAAAATGGTCTGATAGTCAGGGAAGAAAGCGCAGAGCCAAGAAGGATGGTATGGTGTTTTCTGGGCGACTGGGATGCAATTGGAAACATGACGCTTCCGGCAGTATTTGTCAACACCTGCTATTATATCGATGCTCTTTCAAGCATGATTGAAATATGCAGTGTGACAGGCAATCAGGGTGACAAGGAATACTATGAAAAGCTGAAGACTGAAGCGGAAGCAGCAGTCAGAAATGAGTTTTATGACGAAAAAACGGGCAGCTGGGCTTCAGATGAACAAGGCGCAAATGCGTTTGCAGTCTGGTGCAAACTCGACCGGGATGGCAGAGGTCTGCAAAACCTTTATTCAGACTACAAAGACCGGGAAATTCTGAACACGGGATTCTTTGCAACCGAAAAAATGGTCGGACAGTTTATGGATGCCGGAAAAACAGACGAAATAGTCGGACTTCTGGAACGTTCTTTCAAAAAGATGATTGACAGTGATGCAACAACTCTTTGGGAGAGATTTGACGGTGTTTATTCACAGAATCACCATGCTTACGGAGGATTTGTAAGGCACTTCTTTGATTCTCTGGCCGGAATAAAACAGGCGGAAGGTTCTGTCGGATACAGAAAAGTAGTTATTTCTCCTAAGCTCTCGGAAAAGATTAAGAGAATTGACTGCACAATGAATCTCGGGGACGGGAAATCGGTTTCGGTATATGCAGATCCGGACAGGGTTGTCTGCACAATTCCGGATGGAATGGAGGCTGTCCTGGAATGCAGTGGCAGAATTTGGCAACTTGACAAAGGAATTAACAATATTTTTGTACAAAATTTAAGTTAAATTAATAATATACTATGTTGAAAGTGCCCAATTATTTTAGTAAAATTATGTTTGATAATAATCAATGGAGGTTTTTTCATGAACAAGAAGATTATTTCACTGATAATTTCGATAATCATGGTTATTTCAGTTTTGTTGTTTGCTGTTTCATGTAATCCCAGTACGGATAAAGAAACAACTGCTACACAAAAGCAGACGACGGCAGAAACTACTACAGCTGCCCAGCAGACTGAGACGACGGTTACCGAAGAAGAAACAACTGTGGAAGAAACAACTTCAGGCGAACCCACAGGCTATGAAAAAATGGCCGGATACGAAGATGTTGATTTCGGAGGCAAGACATTCCTCATTGCATCATACAATTACACAGACGAAGACTGGGCCAATGCCACAGAGTTCTGGGTTGAAGATATTACAAATGATGCAGTCAACGATGCTGTTTATGACAGAAACAGAATGATGCAGACCCTGTACAACTGCAAAATTGAAGTAGACTCAGGCGGATGGGACAACGGCTTCAACGCATCAGTTGCAGCAGGTGACGGAAAATACATTCTGGGTTCAACTGCAAGCTACGGCATTACAGGATGTTCAAAGAGCGGCAACTACTACAACCTGCTTAAACTTGATGTCGACTGGACACAGCCGTGGTGGGATCAGAACTATATTCTTGACTCCAGCACAGACGGAAAGCTTTTCGCAATGGTTGGAGACTGGTCGATTCACACGATGAGCGCAACATGGATCATGTTCTACAACAAGGACGTTTATGAATCCAAATTCTCCGACACAGACATTTACCAGTTGGTCAGAGACAAGAAGTGGACCATGGATGCAATGGCTGACATGATCGACAAAGTCAAAAATGACGCAAACGGCGACTCAGTATATGAATTTTCAGAGGGTGCTGACGCTGATACAGTCGGAATGATGACAACTGCTCACAATGACAGAGGTCTGTATTTCGCAGCAGGTCTGAGATATGTCACAAAGACCGAAAACACTACAGATGGTTCTTTTGTCACAGCTCTGACAAACCAGCCGACGGCAAATGACGTAATTGACAGACTTATTGAACTGTGCAACATGCCCGGATACATTTCAGGCGGATACACTAACGTTCAGAAAGCCATCCAGAACGGAACAACTCTGTTTGCTGGAGAAGTTCTTGACGTTCTTAGAAGAATGGCTGGAGCAGAGAACCTGAGAGTCGGAGTACTTCCTCATCCGTTGTACAGCGAAGATCAGAGCGGTTATCACTGCTATGTAAACAACCAGGCATCAATCGTTGTTGCGCCCACATCATACTCGGATATGGAAACACTTGCGGACTTCTTCACATTGTTTGCATATCATTCATCCAAGATAGTAAGAAAAGCATTCATCAACACATATAAATACTCATATGCAAGTGATGAAGATTCAGCTGAAATGGTTGACCTTATACTCAACTGCCGTGTATATGATGTTGGTTATCTTAACGGATTCTCAACAAGTATGGACGGATATGTCAGCACAATGATTTCAAACAAAAAGAATCAGTATGCGAAAGCTTCACAGAGCTTCTCCGCAAAGGACACGACTGCCATAGAAGAATTCAGGGCTGCTCTGGACGCAATCGACGACAACTATTAATTATCCCGAAAGCTGAGGTAAATTATGTGTAAAAAGGTTATTACCGCACTGCTCTCAGTGCTGATGGTGCTGTCTGTGATTCTGTTTGCTGTTTCATGCGGATCCAAAACCGATACAAAAGAAACAACAACCGGAAAAGAAACAACTGCAACAACTGCAGAACAAACAAATCAGACTGAAACCACCACCGAAGAAGTGACAACAGAAGAGCTGACAACAGAATTAACCGGACGTGAAAAACTCAGCGGATATGAAGATGTGGATTTTGGTGGAAAGACATTTTTAATTGCATCCCATCTTGATTCTGACCCCGACTGGGCAAACGCAGCCGATTTCTGGGTGGAAGGCTTGACAAACAATGCCATAAACGACGCAGTTTTTGAGCGAAACAGAATTATGCAGACTCTTTATAACTGCAAAATCGAAGTGGACGACGGAGGCTGGGAAAACGGATTCAATGCGTCAGTAGCTTCAGGTGACGGAAGGTACATCCTGGGATCCGCCAACAGCCGCAGCGTAGTGAACCTTTCCAAAACCGGAAACTACTACAACCTGCTCAAAATGGATGTTGACTGGACACAGCCTTGGTGGGACCAGAACTATATCATTGATACAAGCACTGACGGAAAACTGTTCGGTGTACTCGGAGATTTTTCACTCCACGCAATGAGTGCCACCTGGATTATGTTCTATAACAAGGATGTGTACGAATCCAAATTCTCTGAAGCAGACATTTACGGACTTGTCAGGGAAAAGAAATGGACCTTTGACGTCATGGCTGACATGATAGATAAAGTCAAAAATGATGCGAATGGTGATTCTCAGTACACATTCACTGAGGGTTCCGATGCAGACACTGTCGGTTTGATGACAACAGCTCACAACGACAGAGGATTGTATTTCGCAGCAGGTCTGAGATATGTCACAAAGACAGAGCAGACCACAAACGGATCATTTGTTTCAGCATTGACAAATCAGCCTACAGCAAATGACGTAATCGACAAGCTAATCGAAGTTGTAAACATGGAAGGATATATTTCCGGAGGATATACTGACGTTCAGAAAGCTATCCAGAACGGAACGACACTGTTTGCAGGAGAAGTTCTTGACGTTCTGAGAAGAATGGCCGGAGCAGAAAACCTCAGGGTTGGTGTGCTTCCTCATCCGATGCTCAATGAGTCACAGGAAGGATATCACTGCTATGTCAATGACAAGGCAACTGTAGTTGTCGCTCCGACATCTTATTCGGACATGGATACTGTAGCTGACTTTCTGACATTGTTTGCATATCATTCTTCAATGCTTGTAAGACCGGCATATATCAATACATTCAAGTATTCATACTCAAGTGATGAGGAATCTGCAGAGATGCTGGATATCATATTCAGCTGCCGCATTTATGATGTAGGTTACATTGACGGATTCTCAACAAGCATGGACGGATATGTCAGCACAATGATTTCAAACAAGAAGAATCAGTATACAAAAGCTTCACAGAGCTTTGCAACAAAAGACACAGCTGCAATAGAAGAATACAGAAATGCACTTGCGGCAATAGACGACAACTATTGATTCAGAACCTATGGGGGAAAAAATGAGTAAAAAGATAATTACTGTTCTGCTTTCCGTCGTAATGGTGATCTCTGTAGTTATGTTTGCGGTTTCATGCAACGGTTCGACGTCAGTTGAAACAACAGCGAACCAGACCGAAACTGCCGAAACTACTACAAAAGAAAACGTTACAACTGCTGAAGTTACTCAGCTTACAACGGAAGAAACCACAACAGAAGAAATTACAACAGAGCTGACGGGAAGAGAGAAAATGCCGGGACATGAAAATGTCGATTTCGGCGGTCTTGCATTCCTGATTGCTTCAAACGACCAGGGAGTAGGCGACCCTGACTGGGACGACTCAAATGAATGGTGGGTCGAATCCATCAATAATGATGCAGTCAATGATGCCGTCTATGAGAGAAACCAGGTAATGGAAAAACTGTACAACTGCACCATTTCGGTTGACAACGGCGGCTGGGCAAACGGATTCTCGGCTGATGTCGCTTCCGGCGGGGGCAAGTATATAGGTGCCACTACACTTACAAACAGAAAGAATCTTGCAAACAGTCATTACTATAATCTGCTGAAGCTGGACTTCAATTTTGATGAAGAATGGTGGAATCATGATTACATCGACTGTTTCAGCACCGACGGAAAGCTGTTCACAATGGCAGGAGACTGGTCCTGGCACATTATGAATTCAACATGGATAGTGTATTACAACAAGGACGTATACGAATCCAAATTTGCTGATACAAATATTTATCAGCTAGTTAAAGAGAAAAAGTGGACATGGGACGTCATGATCAACATGATGGAACAAATCAAGAACGACGTCAATGGTGACTCTTCATACACATTCTCAGACGGTGCGGATGCGGACATTCTCGGAATGGTAACTTCCGAACAGACAATTCAGGGCTGGTACTATGCTGCCGGACTGAATACAACTACAAAGAGCAGTGACGACTACAGGACAAGCACGTATGTAAACAGCCTTGTTGACGACAGAAACCAGGATGTTGTTGACAAGATGATTACCATGTGCAACCTTGAGTCATATGAGCAGACTGGATACTCAAATGTTCCTGTTGCATTGAAGAACAAAACCACATTGTTTGGCGGTGAAGTTCTTGACGTTCTGAGAAGAATGTCAAATGCTGAAGATCTGAGAGTCGGTGTTCTTCCGATGCCTCTGTATCAGGAGGGACAGGAAAGATATTACTGCTATGCTCAGCCGAGAGGAATTTCAATTCTTGTTGTTCCTACTTCATATAAGAATCTTGATGTAATATCTCAGTTCTATACATTGTTTGCATATCATTCAACAAAACTTGTTTACCCTGCATATCTCAATACATACAGATATACATACACTTCTGACGAAGAATCGGCAGAAATAGTAGGTTTGATACTTGATTCTGTTGCATTTGACTTTTCAAATATTGCAGAACTTCAGGGATGCAGGGACTTCCTTGGATATCTTGCAACAATCGTTTCTAACAAGAAGAATCAGGTTGTTGCTGCAGGAAAGAGATATACAACCACTCTTGATGCAAGTCTGAATGAGTACAAAGAAAAAGTTGCTGCAGTAGACGATAATTATTAATCTCAAGCATAACAAAAACGGTGATCGGAAGATCACCGTTTTTGTTATGCAGAATATTATCAATAGTTGTCGTCAATACTTGCAATCAAAGCTCTGTAGTCGTCAATTTTCTGCTGTGTCTGAGCGGTATATTTTGTGGCTGCAGCAGTGAATTGTCCGGCTTTGTTCTGCTGAATCATTGTTGTCACATATCCATTGAAACTGCCTGAAAAATCTGCCAGATAACCGGGATCATAGCAAACGGAATTGAGGATTATATCCACCATCTCACCGGATTCTTCATCATGGGCATATATGTATTTATATGTGTTCAGGTAAGCAGGATATACCAGCTTGTATGAGTGGTATGCGAAGAGAGTCAGGAACTTTGAAGCTATTGAAATGTCTTTGTATGAAGTAGGGATACTGAGGAATGTGGCGTGGTTGTCCGGAAGATGATGATATCCGTCCTGATCTTCCGTTGCCATAGGCATGGGAAGAACACCCAGTCTCAGTCCCTCTGCGTCCTTTACGTCAATCAGCTGGCCGAGTACATTGGATACAAACAGAGTGGTACCGTTTGCCATTCCTTTGTCGCAGTTTGAATATCCCTCTTCCAGGTATCCGTCGTTGTTGACGAGGTTGATTGCAGCCTGCAATGTATCCTGTCCCCTCGGATCGACAAGTGACGAAACAAAATATCCGTTATAGTCGTCTGAACTCTTGGTCACATATCTGCATCCGCCTGCAAAATACAGACTTCTGTAGTTGTGAGCTGTTGACATGTATCCGATAATATCTGAGTCAGCGCCTTCGGAGAAGGTATATTTGGAATCTCCGTTTGCATCATATTTGACCCGGTCAATGAAATCTATCATGGCATCGAATGTCCATTTTTTATCCCTGACCATCTGATAGATGTCTATTCCTTCAAATTTTGAATCGTAAACATTTTTGTTGTAGTAACAAATCCAAACGGCTCTCTTTGCTATGAGAGAGAATGCTCCGCACATTGAAAACAGTTTGCCGTCACAGCTGAGATCTCTGAAAAAGTCCTGGTCCCACCAGTCCTGAGTGAAATCAATGTCAAGTTTCAGGACGTTGTAGTAACTGTCTCCGGCGATGGCAAGTGCCTTGTAGCAGTTTGTCGTTCCCAGGTATTTTCCACCGCCTGAAGCAACATCTGCTTCATAAGCGGATCCGCCTGTCGCGTCAACTTCTATTGAGCAGTTATACAGTTCTTTCATGACTTCATTTCTTTCGTATACAGCATCATTGATCGATTCATTTTTGATGCCTTCAACCCAGAAAGTGCTGTCGTCATGCCAGTTCTCGGACGGATCAGATACCGTTGCATTGAACAGGAATACAAGTCCTCCGAAATCCACATCTTCATAACCGGGCATTTTTTCTTTTCCCGTCAGTTCGGTTGTCTCGTCAGAAGTTGTGACTTCGTTTGAAGTTGTCTGTTCCTCGGTTTCTTTTTTCGTTGTCTGAATCGGAGCACTTGTTTCCAAAGAAGATTCGGAAGTGCTGCTACTGTCTTTGGAACCTGAAGAGCACGAAGCCAAAAACATCA
Organism: uncultured Ruminococcus sp.; assembly: GCA_902791785.1. Lineage (GTDB taxonomy): Bacteria > Bacillota > Clostridia > Oscillospirales > CAG-272 > CAG-841. The sequence goes on from CADAXH010000005.1 coordinate 7,548, forward strand.
ATGCAGACAGGAAGAAAACAGCCGAAAGAATTAGTGCCAATAATCTTTTTGACATATTGGTTCCTCCAAAAAATCTTTCTTTGTCAGTCCACTGACAAAATCAAGTTCAGAACTCTCTTAGCGCAAGCAGCGATCTGATTTCTTGTTATTCTTCCGTAGTCGAGTTCTTTCAGTAATGCTTCGGGCTGCCCGTAAGGCATTTTTATATCATTGCCCGCTTTGATTTCCCACAATTGTTCACACCTTGTGTGCCAGTCAGTTGTTATTGCGCCTTTATATCCCCATTCACCTCTGAGGATGCCCATAATCAGGCCTGCGTTTTCAGATGAGTGGATTCCGTTGACCAGGTTATATGAAGTCATTATCAGTTTCGGACTTGACTCTTTTACGCAGATTTCAAATCCTTTGAGATATATTTCTCTGAGAGCTCTTTCGGAGACTCTTGAGTCTGAACCTGTTCTGTTTGTTTCTTTGTTGTTTAAAGCGAAGTGTTTTGGTGTGGCAGCCAGATTCATTGACTGAACGCCTCTTACCATTGCTGCAGCCATCTTTCCTGAGATGAGAGGGTCTTCGGAGTAGTACTCAAAGTTTCTTCCGCACAGAGGTGCCCTGTGTGTGTTGAGTGCGGGAGCAAGCCAGATCTGAATGTTGTTTTCTATCAGTTCAAGAGCAACTGTTCTGCCTATTTCTTCAATCACGTCGGTGTTCCAAGTGCAGGCGAGAAGTGTTGCTATTGGGAATGCCGTTGTTTTTACTCCTGTTCCATATTCAACCCTGACGCCCTGCGGTCCGTCAGCCGTCTGTATTTTCGGAATGCCGTAATCATTTACGTCTCCGATTCCGCCCGTCGGACTGACTCCGAATCTTCTGTGACCGCCAAGAAGATGTACGAGCTGTTCATTGGAAAGCTGCTGTAAAAACTCATCGAGAGATATTTTTCCTTTATATACATCATACAGACTCTTGGCTTCACGCGGTGTCTTCGGCGGCAGGAAAGGACAGTCATATTCTTCAGGATTGTCTTCGCGGTACTTGGGAGCATTTTCTGCTTTTACATATGTTCCGTCACTGAGCAGTCTCTTGTCCAGTTCCATCGGAGGACAGTGGGATTCGAGTTGTTCGACGACAACATCTTTTCTCAGTTTGTATTCATAACTGAGTTTTTTGACAGATCTTACTGAATCTCCGATGTAAAGTGTATATGTTCCTTTTTCAAGCACATATGCATATTTGGAAATGGCGCCTATGTCATCGTAACTTGACATATCGCTTGCTTTGAAAGAAAGTGTAAGTGTCTGTTTTTTACCGGGCTCCAGTTTTTTGGTTTTTGCAAATGCACCGAGTTCGATAGCAGCTTTCGTCAGTTTCTTTTCAGGAGCTGAATAGTACAGCTGAACAACCTCTTTACCCGGATAATTACCAGTGTTCCTGACTTCAACTGTGCATTTTATAATGCCGTCTTCAAGTTTTGTCTCTTTTTCTTTAATGGAGAAAGTTGTATATGAAAGGCCGTACCCGAACGGATAAACAACCCTTTCTTTCATTCCGGGGATTGTTTCGAAATATCTGTAACCGACAAAGATGTCTTCAGAGTAGTTTACATAATATACGGACTCATAAAAACCTTTGGTGGAAGGGTAGTCGTTGATATTCCTTGCAAATGTGTCAACGAGTTTTCCTGATGGAGTGTCTTCACCGACAAGCAGTTCTGCAGCAGCTTCTGCGCCTCTTGATCCGCCCTGCCAGATTATCATGGCAGCTTCGATTCTGTCGTCATCTGCAAACCATCCGGTCTCTATAACAGCACCGATGTTCAGAAGAACCACAATGTGTTTGAAATTCTTTTTGACCTTCTCAACCATGCTGACTTCCTGTTCACTCAGCTGAATGTACGGGTCGCCTTCAATCTTTCTGTCAACGCCTTCGTTGGAATATCTGTTTATTGTAATGATTGCAGTGTCTGTCAGTGAAACAGCCTTTTTCAGTATTTTATCCGGTATCTCGGGTTCGGTGAGGAATCCGTTGCTGACTTTGTTTTTGTACTGTTCTTCAACGTTTTTTGCGTAGAATTCAGAAACAAAATCCAGTACTGATATTCCGGCTTTTTCTTTCAGGCTTTCATAAATGTTTTTGGAAAGATTTGTTATAACGTCTCCTGAACCGCCGCCGCCTTTTACGTAATCTATCTGTGCCTTTCCGAAAATTGCCACAGTTGTTCCTGATTTAAAGGGCAGCAGTGAATTGTTGTTCTTAAGAAGTACAATTCCTTCTTTTGCAGCATTTTTGGAAACATTCAGATGTTCTTCACATGCTGTTGCCTTTGTACCATTCGGACCGATTGGCAGGCATGGCTGATATCTTGCTCTTGACCACTTTTCCATTTTAAATGTTCTCCCGAATATAATATTTACTTTGCTATATACTGAATTATATCATGTGATCTTTCTTGCTTCAACATATCTGAATGGATTATTGAACCAAAAATCTGCAGTTCCGATGTGATTGCCGACATCAAAATCGACGTGATTACGAAAAAATGGTTTGGTGAACATATAGCTAATGGTATATAATATAGTTAAGCTTGAAATGGCGAATATATCCTCCCGGGAGAATCATGTATGTTGAACAAAGAACTAATCGTTAAAACTTATCCGGTTGCGAATAAGAAGAACATTGTCTTCTGGCGCGACTACAGGGTAACTGTACTGTCCGACAGACTTTTCAGAATTGAAAAGAGCAAAAATCAAGTATACAGAGATGAAGCCACTCTGTCCGTCTGGTACAGAAACATGCCTGTCACTGAATATGCTTTTTCAGGTGAAAAAGACAAGGCGACCATAAAAACAAAGAGTGTGACTCTTGTACTTAAACCGAGAAGAAGCGAATGTGAAATAATAATCGGAGATAAAACACTCAGGATAACAAACGAGGGCAACCTCGGCGGCACATACAGAACACTTGACCGCTGCAACGGAGACAGATTCATAGGTGATCACGGAAAGTGGCACAGGGTGGATTTGGGATACGGCGTATGCTCAACAACAGGAGTAGCAGTACTTGACGACTCAAAGACCATATGTCTCGGTGACGATGGCAAGCCTTTTGATAAAAAAGCAGACGGAACGGACGAATACGTATTTGCGTTCGGCGACAACTACAGAGAAGCAGTAAAAGCTTTGTATTCAATTACGGGATATGTTCCCATGATACCGAGATTCGCACTCGGAAACTGGTGGTCAAGGTACCACGCATACAGCGACAGGGAATATCTGGCGCTCATGAGCAAATTCGAAAACGAAAATGTTCCTTTCACCGTTGCAACAGTGGATATGGACTGGCACTATTCAACAACGACCGACCAGGAATTCAAAATCACTGAACGCGGTCTTGCAGACGCATATCACGGATATACTTCCGGTTGGACAGGATACACATGGAACAGACATCTTTTCCCGGATTACAAAAAGTTTTTGAAGGTGTTGAATGACAAAAACCTGAAAGTCACTCTTAACCTTCATCCTCACAGCGGCGTGAGATTCTGGGAGACCCAGTACGAAAAATTCGCCAAAAGATGCGGAGTTGATCCAAAGACCGGAAAACAGATTGAATGTGATGTCACAGACGAGAACTTCATAAATGCATACTTCGATGTTCTGCTAAATCCTTATGAAAAGGACGGAGTAAGATTCTGGTGGATGGACTGGCAGCAGGGAACAAGAACCAAAATTGACGGACTTGACCCTCTCTGGGCGTTCAACCATTATCTGTATCTGGACAATGCAAAAGGCGGAAAGCAGCCGATTATTCTGTCAAGATATGCAGGCATAGGCTCCCACAGATACCAGGTGGGATTCTCGGGCGATACTCACATAACATGGGAAACACTCAAATATCTCCCTTACTTTACGGCAACTTCAAGCAATGTAGGCTATACATGGTGGAGCCACGATATAGGCGGACACATGCAGGGATACAAGGATGACGAACTCTATGTAAGATCGGTTCAGTTCGGAGTATTCAGCCCCATTAACAGACTGCACTGCACATGTGAAGAAGTTCATTCAAAAGACCCTGAGGTATTCAAAAACGGTGCAGGCCTAATAGTAAACAACTGGCTGAGATTAAGACACTCAATGATTCCGTATGTCTATTCTGCAGTAGCCAAAAACCACCTGTTCGGACTCGGAATAGTTGAACCGCTTTATTATGAGTGGAAAGAAGAAAAGGCATACGAATCAAAGGACGAATATCTGTTCAATCAGGATCTGCTTGTAGGCATCATAACAGAAAAAATAAATGCAGACGGGCTTGCCGCAATGGATATGTACATTCCTGAAGGCACATGGACAGACATTTTCACGGGTGACGTTTACGAATCCGAAGGAAAGACAGTGACTGTTCAAAGAACACTGGATTCAATTCCCGTCCTTGCCTCTGAAGGCACAGTAATTACACTGTCAAGGGACGACAAAAACAAATCCGACAACCCGGACAATCTTGAACTCTGGGTATATAACGGAAACAAGACAAACGTTATGTACGAGAGCGGAGAAAAGGATTTCGGATGCACTGTGATGACGTCCTCATACACCGAAAAAGACAACGGAGAATATACAGAAAAACTCACAATTGAGTTTGGCGGAGATAATACCGCTGTTCCGAAAAACAGAAATGTTGTTGTCAGGTTCAAGAACATAAAAGACGGAAAAGTTTCTTTCAGAGTGAATTCAGAAAAGAGAGAATATACAGAAGTTTATGACAAAAACATCGCCTTGAGTTTTGATGTCGAGAGCACAGCTGATGTAATTGAAATTGAAGTAAAATCCCATGTTGAAACAAAACTTGACAGATTCAAGGAAAAAGCACTTGAACAGCTGACAATATTCAATTACAAGAACTCAGAGAAAGTAACACTTTTCAACAACATCAATTCCTGCGACAAGCTGGAAGATGCAATAAAATACCTGGATGATTCTTTCGTAACAGAAAGCGTCAGAAACAGAATTAAAGAAGTCCTTTGAAAAAAGTTGAGGTAAACATGTTAACAGATATTGAAATTGCCCAGAAGGCCACTTTGAAACCAATAGCAGAAATAGCTGCAAAAGCGGGAATTGATCCGGAATACATTGAACCTTATGGTAAGACCAAGGCAAAAATAGACCTTTCAATTTTCGACAACGTCAAAAAGGAAAATGGCAAGCTTGTTCTCGTAACCGCAATTACTCCGACTCCTGCCGGTGAAGGAAAGACAACGACCACAATTGGCCTTGCCGACGCTATGAGAAGAATAGGCAAGAACACAAATGTGGCACTGAGGGAACCGTCTCTCGGCCCTGTATTTGGAGTCAAGGGAGGTGCTACCGGAGGCGGATATGCTCAGGTTGTCCCAATGGAGGAAATAAACCTTCATTTTACAGGGGACATCCATGCCATGAGTGCAGCAAACAACCTTCTGGCTGCAATGATAGACAACCACATTTTCCAGGGTAACAGTCTGGGAATTGATCCTGAAAGAATAACCTGGAGGAGAGCTGTCGACATGAATGACAGACAGCTCAGATTCATTCGCGACGGCCTGGGCGGAGAAAAGAATGGAAGGGAAAGAAACGACGGCTTTGACATCACTGTTGCTTCAGAAGTAATGGCTGTATTCTGTCTTTCGTCTTCTGTTTCCGATCTGAAAAAAAGACTTGCAAGAATTATTATCGGTTATACTTATGAAGGTAAACCGGTTACAGCGCATGACCTGAAAGCAGAAGGAGCAATGACTGCGCTGTTGAAAGAGGCAATTAAGCCTAATCTTGTCCAGACACTTGAAGGTACTCCCGCTTTTGTGCACGGAGGTCCGTTTGCCAACATTGCTCACGGATGCAACTCGGTGCTGGCTACAAGACTTGCTTTGAAACTCAGTGACTACACAATCACAGAAGCCGGATTCGGTGCAGATCTCGGGGCAGAAAAATTCTGTGACATCAAGTGCAGAATGACCGGACTGAAGCCTTCGGCATGTGTCATTGTAGCCACAGTCCGTGCTCTTAAAATGCATGGAGGAAAAGACAAATCCGAACTCACAAATGAAGATCTTGTCGCGCTTGAAGCAGGACTCCCGAACCTTCTTAAACACGTCTCGAATATGAAGAATGTCTACGGACTTCCCGTAGTTGTTGCCATTAACAGATTCCCGACTGACACAGAAAAGGAAATAGAGCTCGTTGAAAGAAAATGCAAAGAACTCGGTGTTAATGTGGTTTTGTCAGAGGTCTGGGCAAAAGGCGGAGAAGGCGGAATAGAACTTGCAAAAGAAGTAGTGAGACTTTGCGAAGAGAAGAATAACTTCAACTATTCGTATCCGCTCGACATGTCAATCAAAGACAAGATTGAGACAGTAGCAAAAAGAATTTACGGAGCTGACGGAGTAGAATATATGCCCGAGGCCGAAGAGAGTATAAAAAAGATTACTGAACTCGGATTCGACAAATGTCCGATTTGCATCGCCAAGACGCAAAACAGCCTTTCGGACAACGCCGCTTTGAAGGGCGCGCCAAAAGGCTTCAAAGTTACTATAAGGAATGCAAAAATTTCTTCGGGTGCAGGTTTTGTGGTTGTCTATGCAGGCAACATTCTGACAATGCCCGGACTTCCACCGGTTCCTGCAGCTGAAAGAATTGATGTAGATGATTCAGGAGTTATCTCCGGATTGTTCTGATTCTTTTTCTTCACCGATGGAATTGACTGCTTTGAGCAAAGGTTTGGACAAAAGGACTGTTGCTGCGATTTTCAGTGCGTCGTATGGAAGGAAAATAACCATTCCTGACATCAGTATCTCTCCGATTGTCATCGATTTGTGCAGGTATACATTTATAATAATGCCCATGTACGGCAATCCTATTGCATAAGTTGCAAGAAGCCCGCAAAGGCATGCAATCAGAATTCTCGGAATGCTCTTGTTGTTTTTGGTAAGCAGACCGGTGACAAATGCGGTTAAGATAAATCCTAATGTAAAGCCGAATGAAGGCTGAAGAACATAAGTGAATCCTCCGCCTCCGGTAAAAATGGGCAGTCCCAGCAATCCAAGAATGACATAAATCAATTGAGAGATCGCTCCGTATTTTGGTCCGAGAAGAATTCCGGACAAAAATACGAACAGCAGCTGTAGTGTAAAAGACAGCCACGGTGTCGGAATTTTCAGAAATGCCCCGAGTGCAGTCAGAGCTGTAAACAGGGCGCAGAGTATAAGCATCTTAATTCTATATCTGGACATATTGTTAACCTCGCTTGATACAGTGGTTAACAATATCACAAAATGAAAGAAATGTAAAGGTTTTATGACAAAAATTGAAGTTTTGAAACTGTTGAAAAACAATGGTGAATATGTTTCAGGTGAATACATAAGCAAAAGTCTCGGCATTTCAAGAGTTGCTGTAAACAAAGCTATAGCTGCGCTGAAAAGAGACGGATATACAATTTTGTCCTCAACCAATAAAGGTTATTGTCTGAAAGAAAGGGCAGATATTCTTACTGATGCTGAAATAAAGAACGGATTAGCAACAGAATATATCGGAAAAGATATAATCTGTTTTGATTCAATTGACTCCACAAACAATTACATAAAGAACAATTATGAATCATTGAATGACGGAACGGTTGTAATAGCAAACAAGCAGACGGGCGGAAGAGGACGACTTGGAAGGATTTTTGTTTCAGAGCCTGACGTAGGCATATATATGTCAGTTCTTCTGAAGCCCAAGAGCCTGGACAGAGTAACCGCTCTTACTGCCATGACAGCAGTCGGCTTATGTGATGCCATAGAAAAGACGGTGTCGGTCCGCCCGTTTATTAAATGGACGAATGACATTATTATGGATGGGAAAAAGGTTTGCGGCATTCTGACGGAAATGGGAGTTGAAGGAGAAACCGGGAACGTACAATACATAGTTGTCGGAATAGGGATTAATGTAAATCAGGATTCCGATGGATTTCCTGAAGAACTCAGAAACATTGCCGGATCAATAAGAATGGCATGTAACGAAAAGATAAACAGAGTTAAACTGTGCAAGCAAATAATTAAAGAGCTTGACTTTTTGTACTTAAATTTTGATTCTTTCTATGAGAGATGTTTACAGTCATACAGGAAAGACTGCATTAACATAGGAAGAAAAATCCTGGTTATGAAAACACAGGAAGGTATAGAAGCAGAAGCAGTCGCAGTTGAAGAAGATTTTTCTTTGAGAGTGAGATACCCTGATGGAAAGGAAGAATCAATTAAGAGCGGTGAAGTATCCATCAGAGGAATGATGGGATATTCACAATAGAGACAAAAAAAGAGCCCAAATCAAAGGACTCTTCTTTTGTTATACGAAAGGAAACATGTATATTGGAATATTGAGTTCATTTTCTTTCGGATTATAGGTTTTTGTACTCACAACCATTAGATTGATTGTGTTATTCTTGTACTTATGTTTTAGGGCTGACAAAGATTTTGTCTCAAATCGTTTTGTGCTTTTGACTTCAACTGCATATGACAGCAAATTGTTTTGATACATGAAATCTATTTCATATCCTTTTTCTGATTCTCCATCATTGTACTTGAAGGTATGATAAAATGGTTTAATACCTTTTGCCACAAGAATCTGGCAGCAGAGAGATTCAAATATTGATCCGAAATTGTAGTTTATCTCATCAAAAACTATCTTTTTATACGATTCGTTAATGTCATCATTGGCACCCTTTAATAACTCAGTCACCAATAGTCCGGTATCGACACAATACATTTTAAACAGTCCTTCTTCTTTTGTCAGCTCAAAAAAAGATGCCGGATTGGTGAAGTTATATACAATATTAACCAGCTTGTAATCGGACAAATCGAATAAAGATTTTTCGAGTTGAGACACCCTTTTGTTTTTTGTAGCAGAAGATACGAAAAACCTGGTGCTCTCCTTTGAAAGTTGAAACGGAATTGAATTAAACAATAATTCACATGAAGTTCTGTATTTGTTGTCATGCTTTCTTAAATCATCTTTATATAGAGAAATAATGTCCTTTTTTATCTTATCTGCTTCAAAAAATGAATTTGTTTGTAGAAACACATCCAACACTTTAGGCATTCCGCCAATTGCCATATACATTCTGAATTTTTTCATCAATGCTTTATGAATGTTAATGTCGATATTTCTTTTTTCTCTATAACAAGTTTTGATGAAATCGGCAGAATAATAATCGTTATTTGCCCACAAGAATTCTTCAAAATCCATTGGATACATCTCTATTTTTCTCTCTTCGGAAGGAATTTGGATGTCTTTTGTGTTTTCTTTAATGGATATCAGCGAACCGGTTTCTATATAATCAAATCTGCGGTCTAAAACAAGGTATTTGATTGCCTCTCTCGCTTTTGGACAGTACTGAACTTCATCAAATATTACAAGACCTCCTTTTTTTATGCCTTTTCCACACATCAAAAACAAGACCGTAAAAAATGAATCCAGATTGCTCAAGTCATTAAAGATATGTTTCAATTCATTTGGCGCAATCTTAAAATCTATGTACAAATAGTTTTCCTGATAATAATTTTTGGCAAATTCCTTGACAATGGTGGTTTTCCCAATTCTTCGTGCACCTTCGATCAACAGTGCACAATCTTTAACAGGCGAATTATGCCATTCAACCAACTGATTATATATTTTTCTTCGAAAAATCATGATATCACCTTCTTCGAGATTATTATACAAAAATTCGGTTGAAAATACAACACATATATACAAAAATTCGGTTGAAATAATTGTGAATATTACAAAAATTCGGTTGAAATACAATACATAAATAAGATTTGTGTTACGGAGAAAAAATAGCAAGAAATGTCAAGATAAACCAATTAACCAGATATATAATAAATGTATAAAGGGGGAATGCTTATGGAATGGTTAACATGTATTCGTGAAACAATTGACTATATCGAAAACAATTTACAGAATGATATAAAAATTCAAACAATTTCTGATTATTTTAATATCTCTCCTTTTTTGCTCCAACACGGGTTTTCTGTAATGACAAACTGCAGCATTGGAGAATACATTCGCAATCGTAGACTTTACTTGGCAGCATTAGATTTAAAAAAATCAGATGACAAAGTCATAGATATAGCAGCACGTTATCGTTATGAAAAACCAGATAGTTTCACAAGGGCTTTCACGCGTTTTCATGGTTACAGTCCAACGCAGGTCCGTAACGGGGCTGAAATTCGATGTTTTTTACCATTTAAAATAGTTATAAACATTCAAGGCGGGGAGCAAATTGATTATAAAATCACTCAAAAAGAGCCATTTACAATAATAGGATTTGAAAGAAAATTTTCTTTTGAAAGCGCGTATGATGAGATACCGAAGTTTTGGAAAGAAGTTTTTGATAAGTATTCTGAAGTAATATATTCAACAAAGGAACCAGGCAATGTGGTCGAAAAAGCAATTTTGGACAATCAAGTGGCTGAATATGGTGTAAGTGTTATAAGTGACAATCCAAACTATTTTACGTACATCATAGCAGGAAGATATATCGGTGGTGAAATACCAAAAGAAATGATAACGCTCGATTTTTCAGAATCAATGTGGGCAGTTTTTGATTGTCATGGCCCTTGCCCAAATTCAATACAAGATCTTGATGAAAAAATATTTGATGAATGGTTGCCAAACAACACATATTATGAATTAAGCGGAAACGCAGTTATAGAGTATTACTTCAAAAATGAAGACATCAAGTCACCAAATTATCGTAGTCAAATTTGGGTACCAATAAAGAGTATTGATAAATAAATTCAGCACTTCGTGCTAGTGTAGTTGAAGAAAGGGAAATCATATGAAAAAATCAAGAATAATTGAAAAAATGTTGTCAATAATTATCGTAATAGCCATAATCCTCACAATGCAGGGACTGGTAGTTGGTGCTGCAAATATAGCAAATGGCTTGAAAAATGAATCGAGCTCCGAATTTAATGGTATTGAAGATAATTCTTCTATTGACGAGTATTTAGACAATCAAACAGATGTGGAAACACCTGTCAATCCTGCAGCAAGAATAATGTCAGAAATACAGGAGCAGATTAAAAACGGAACACTCTCTCCTTTGACAGATGAAACTAAAATTGCGAAAATTGAAAGATTGGTAGGAAGAACGCCAAATAACAGAAACTTAACGATACAAGATTTTAATGTTGGCGAATACGTAAAAGACTATACAAACAGATATTTAGTCGGAAAAGGCGAGGAATCAGTTGAATTAAGTGACCTCTCGCTGCACAGAGAATATAACGTAGGAAACATAATAGGAAGAAATGGCATCGGAACTGAGGTAAAACTGATGTACGATCTCGATGAAAGTACAAATTTTGCTCCGCATTTTGTGAAAACAAACGATGTCATTTATTATGTTTCAAGAGCATCAATACTCATAGACTTGACACACAATATCACAACATATGGATCAATCCAAACAGAAACATACTCAAGTTTTAATGCTGCGTATTACGATTCTTGCCAACAGAACCTCGGAGAATATGAATATGTTGAAGATGGTGTCAGTTATTACTACATAGAACTCCAGTTCATAGACATGGGTGAGTACTATGAATACGAATTCATCGGAGAAGAAAAAGATATTCACAGTACCAACGCCATGCTGACTGACGGCTGGAGATTTAATATCCCATATATTGAAGAACAAATCGAAGACGGTGAAAACATGTCAACTCTTCAGGTACTACACCTGGATAACGGCATGTCCATAAACATGCAGGACTATGTCTTCACAAACAGAGAACTGGAAGATGTAACTATCTCCAGAGGAACATATTTAACAACTGCCGGAACGGCAACAACAAAAGTTATTCTCCTTGACGGGACCACATACTACTTTAACTCAGATGATGACTGCATCAGAAAAGAGGACAGATACGGAAACGGAATCAATTATGTATATGACTCACTTGAAGGGTATCTTTTGTCAATCACAGCAGATACAGGTGCAAGTCTTACATTGGCATACACAAACTCATCAATAACGGTCACATCACCTGACGGAAGCGTTGTTACAATAGGAATAACACAGAATCCCAATCTGGAGAGAGAACTCACATCAATAGATTACGGCTCAAACGAAGTGTATACATTTGAGTACTCAACATCCGGATATGACGTTGAATTCTGTGGTTCCATTGTGGACAATGTATCATACAAAAAACTCACTAAGGTAACAGAACCAAGCGGAACGTATGTGCAGTACAATTACTCATCCATAATATCCGGATGGGGATTGGGTCAGAGGGACTATCCTGTGCTTGCAAGCAAGAGCGTAAATGAGAACAATACAACAAAATATACAGTTACATATTCTGCAACCGGTACATTAAATGATGCTCAGTCGTTTCTGGCACTGGGTGAACAGAACTATCAATACTACGTAACAGTAACTGAGACCGGTAAAGTTACCCAGTATACTTTCAATGTGAACAACCTCTGTGTAGAGCAGGTGTTCAGCGATGAAACAGTAACAAAGACATATAACGAATACTATCTTCCTGCAACAGTTACCAAGAAGGTAGGAAGCATGATTGCAGCAGAAAGCTATACCTATGACTCAAAAGGAAATGTTCTTACATATACAAATCCCCAGGGAAATGTGACAACATTCACATACAGCCAGTACTACGGTCTGCTTCTGTCAAAGACATTCGGAAATCTGAGGGTGGAAAATACACTCAGTCAGGACAATAAGTCGGTGTCAAAGGTTGAGAAATACTGGAACAACGTTCTTGTCAACAGAACCGACTTAACATATGATGCATATGGTAACGTTTTGACTGAAACAGAATATATTTACCCCGGAACAAATACAAGAACAATAACATATTCATTTGCAGATAACGTCACAAGACCCCAAGGTGTTGATTACAGCGGCATGTTTGTTACATCGAAGACAATAACGGGTGTAAAAGACGCAGATAACCAGAATGTCGGAACAATAACTTTTTCAAACAGTTATGACATGCTCGGGAGAGTATTGTCGGGCACTGATGCTGAAAACAATACAACAAGCTATACATATAACACAAAAGGACAACTCACAACAGTAACATATCCAAATAACTCAACCGAGAATTACGCTTATGACCCGGTTAACGAGAATGTCACATATACAGACAGAAGCGGATACACACTGATAACAAAGTGTGACTATCTAGGCAATGTTCTTACCATAAAAGAAAACAGCACAAACTATGTGCTGCAGACAAACACTTACGACATATATGGAAGAACAGCAACAAGTGCCAATTACGGATCACAATCAGTGACTGAATACACTTATGACATAAAGGACAGGGTAACATCACAAAAGATAAAGAACTCACAGGGAACAGTCCAGTACCAGGAAAACTACGCATATTCAGTAGTCAGCACCGGAGGAGCATATTATCTCAAAACAGTAAAAACAATACTCGGAGATACAAACTCACCATCAATAGTTACAAGTGAATATGTAAACAAAATGGGACAGAGAGCGAGAACCGGGGAAGTTATAGGCGAGACGGAAGTCCTGACGACAAACACATTTGACATTTACGGAAATGTGTTGTCGGTCAGCAGAAACGGCAGGACAGTAAGTTATACTTATGACTATAACGGCAAAGTACTTACAGAGACAAATGCCCTTAACAATACAACAACATATACTTATGACAACCAGGGAAATGTACTCACGGCAACAGATCCACTGAATGGTCAGGTGACAAATACATATGACATACTTGGCAGAAAGATAAAGACTACAACAGTCCTTCAGACAGGCGTCACAAACATAACAAAAGAATACTACAACAAAAACAATCAGAATACAGAGACGAAAGTGACGGATTCAAACGCCACAGTTTACCTGCGCACTCAGAATACATATGACGGCATGGGAAATGTTACGGCAGTGACGCGGTATGACGGAAATAATTCAATAACAAAGAGTCTGACATACAACAATGCGGGAAAAGTACTGACAGAGACAATAAACGGGAAAACCACAACTAACACGTATGACTTCAGAGGCAACCTTTCAAGCGTGACTGACGCGATGAATCACACTGAAACATATGTGACTGATCCTAATGGTCTGTTGACTAGCAAAACAGACAGGAACGGGACAGTATTCACATATACGTACAACAGCCTCGGAAAAGTGCTCACGGAAACTGCGACTAAGAACAACGTGAGTCAGACGAAGACGTATACATATACAAAAACGGGACTTGTAAGGAGCACCAACAACAGCGGAGTTACAGTTACAAACATGTACGACAACTCCGGAAGGCTCATAATCCAGTATGAGAGCGACGGAATAACCCACAGATATTTCTACAACAACAATCACGAGAGGACTGAGTATAAGCTCATGATAGGTGAAGAGATTGAATTGTGGGAGAAATACACATATAACGCTGCAGGGCAGCTGCTCACTACGAATGAAGTCAAAAAGATTGAGATTCAGGTAAATACAATAAACCAGTCGGGACATCAGAGCAATTCGGTTTTGTCTTCAGACGGAACTGTGCTTGGAACATATTCAATTGTAAACAGCAACGGAGATATATTGGTATATGACTCAACAAGCACAATAGTAATGAACATCAAGTTTACAGGAATAACCGTGAGCGGAGAGATATATCTTGACAGCCTTGGCAATGTTGATTCAGGATATGTAATTTACGGCGGTGAAGAATATGACTTTGGAAACATAAGTTATTACGATCCGGAAGAGATGCTCGGACAGGGAGTATCTGTAATCTACTACCTCACAAACGCAAGTGGAACAATAACAGATACAATAATGGCGGATGTTCCGCCAACTCCGATACCCGGAGAAGGGATAATGAGCTGGGTATATGAAGGATTCTTGTGTCCTACAGAGCCAGAAGTTGAATATATCGAACAATCACCATTTGTGACATATACTTATGACGCAAGAGGCAATGTAACCAAAGAAGAATACAAAAACGGGACGGAAACCGTATATACATATTATTCATCAGGATTACCCCACACAATTGTAAACAAGAAGGGCAACACAACATTGTCCTCGTTCAGTTATACCTATTATCCGGACGGAAACATAGCAAGTGTAACAGATATACCTATTATCCGGACGGAAACATAGCAAGTGTAACAGAAATCGGCAAAGTGACGTACTACAGCTATGACGGGTACGGGAGACTGACAGAAGAAAGAATAGTTGCAAACAACAGTGAAAAAATAGTATCATATACTTACGATAACAGCGGCAACAGAACGAGCAAAACAGAGAATGGGGTTCTTACCAGTTATACTTATGACAACAACAACAGAATAACGACGGAACTGACCGGAACTGTACTCACGTATTATTCATACGACAACAACTGAAATCTGCTCAGCAGCCTTGTGGGAGGAAACTACACCGGGATATATACCTATGACCTGTTCAACAGGGAAAAGAGTTTCACGCCAAACTTTATAGGGTACACTTTCTATACGTACAGAGCGGATGGGCTGAGGCATTCAATCGGAAGCACAACACACTGCTGGGACGGAACAAATATTGTTTGTGACATAGACGGAACAGATTCCGTGCTCTATTTCAGGGCAGTCAGTATAATATTCTACAGAGAAAACAATACGGACAAGTACTACCTCAAAAACTTCCAGGGAGACACCGTTCAGCTGACAAACACAAGTGGAGTTGTAGTCAAGAGTTACAAATACAACGGATATGGCGATGAGAAAGACAAAGATCCAAGTGACAACAATCCGTTCAGGTACAGGGGAGAGTATTACGACAAAGTAACAGGAACGATATATCTTAGAGCAAGGAGTTATTCAGCATCAAGAGGAGTATTCACTACAGAAGACCCAATCAGGGATGGAGACAACTGGTTTGGATATTGTGCAGGAAATCCGGTTAATCTAATTGATCCGACGGGCTGTGTTAGAAAGGATACTGTTTTAGCCAAATTAGAAACCGACAGCGGTCCTTCAGGCAGTTTTAATCCTTTGGAAAAAGAACCATATAAGGACAATATGGATAAAATCAATAAAATCGTAAATGTATGTTTTGGCTTTTCTTTAGAAGCAGTTTTATACGAGATTGATTTATTAGGTGTCAAATATAAACATACTGTATCTGAAACAACAATGATTGAGTACACTGATAGCGACTCATTATTAAGTATTTCATCTGATATTCTATCAGGCAGTTTTAGCATATCATTAAGCAATCTACAAGATGACAAAGAAATAGGTATAAATTTATACTTAGATGGTATAGGTATTGAAACCAGGTTTGGTGATTATTCATTCGAGTTGAAAAAAAGTATTGGTTATTATGAATTTGCGTTCAACTATTATCTTGATAATAACTTGCGAGATAGTCACATATTTACCATAAGTGATATGGATTTATATAATTGTATAGATGCTTTAAAAAGGTCATCTAAACAAATCAAAAAAGAACCATTTGGATTACCAATAATTGTTTCTGAACCTTCAATTGATAATAATGCGGTGACAATTACGGCGACGTCATTGGCGCTTGTATTGGCAGTTTATGCGTGTGCAAAAATGGAGCCACTAAAGATTGTCAAAGAAGGTATCGATAGTTATTTGATGCTTCATTAAACAATTAAGTAATTATAGGAGGATAAGTATGAGGGTTATTAGGTTATTAGCGTTATCAATTTCGATTGTGATTACATTACTATTAGTGAGCAGTTGTCAAGGTCTTTCAGATTCACAAGATTTTCGTCCCATTCAAAAGTACAATAGTATTAAAGATGATGAAAAAATAATGGCTATGGAATTGTTAAAATCATGGATAGACAATTATGATGTGAATCCACAAGTGAGTTATAGAGTATATGTGAATTCAGATGGAATAAACTCTGAAGTTATTTATGGTGTGTGGACAAGAAATAAAGTGTTGTCATTGCAAATGATGTCGTCAATCGAACGTAAAAAAATAGGCTATTTGGAGTCATATTTTCAGGACAATGTGTTATACATTGTTCCATATAAAGATAAGTTGGCAAAATTGGACTTCTACGAATGCAATGTTAAAGATGTCAAAACCTACAATGGTTGGAGGAATTACATTTCTGAAATATATGATTCAAATGTTGATGGAATGAATAAGCTTTTTGATTTAGTATTGAATTATGATAGTATCATTGAAGTAACAAGAGGAGAGACTACAGATGTCACCGGAACGACAAACTTTTATGAATATAAGTTTGAAGTAGTTCAATCAAGTCCGATTACTAGCCTTGTAATAGATAATTGCGATGTTGAGTTGAATAATGATTATTTTGTGGTAGATTTGTATGAAAACAATTTGTTAGCAATAAAAACCAAAGTCATTTATAATAACCAAGAGCATATAATTCTTATGGGTTTAGAGTGCTGTGACTCTAAAGGTTCCGGAGAAGTGGCTCTTGATTATATAAAAGACAAAAACGCCATCAGCTTTTCTAATGGGTGGCCAGAAGAATATAAACTATTTTTCAAAGACATTCTTAAAACTTCAGATATTCCAATGCCCGTTGATATGTCAGAATACAACGAAATATGGAAAGAAGGACAATCATGTTTTATTGCAAATTTTTTATCAACAGAAGGTTTTTTAGAAAATTATTCTGATTTATTGTTACAAAATGGCTTTTCATTTTCGAAAAATTATATCAAAAAGTAATTAAAGATGAAAAAGGTAATAACTATAGAATAACGATAAGATTTAGCAGTATGGGTGATACTGATATTATCGAAATGTATGCCTTTTGAGTTTAGACAATATGTCATTTTGACCATGTTCGTAGTATTCAACCTTAGATGAACGTAGAAGTAGCACTACACTCATCTAAATCTTGTACATTTTGTTGTATTTGCTACTTTATCTTGTATTTTTAAGTTGCTTGTGATACAATATATGTAGTTCTACTTAATACTACTTTTAAGGGAGGAGGACTACATGGCCTTCATCAAAGCGCAGAAAATCATCTACGATGAAAAAGGAAACATAACCATCGAGTTCTGAAAAGTATATAAAAAGATGCGAAAAAACGGCCACTCAACTAATGGGTGGCCTCTATTTGGTTTATGCATTTTTTGTCAATCAAAGCAGAGCAGCACCTATTGCCGTTGCAAACTGTGAGTTTTCCGGAATTATGAAATCCGTGTCAAACAACTTTCCGAGTTCAGAAAAGATTGTTTTTGCAAGTTTAAAATTGGACAAATTACCTGTTAATACAACATTCTTTGTATTTTTCATTCTTGAAGCAAACACAGCAAGCATTGCAGTTGTTTCAAATATCAAATTTATTATCGCAAGTGCTACATCTGAATCTGTGGCAACATCAGACAGTTTTCCGAAATTTGAAGCTGTCAGGTTCTGAGGCAGAGAATTATCTATTAAGTTCTTATAAATATCCTTGACTTTCAAATCAACATTGTCAAGTTTTCCACCTTCAGCCAATTCCAGAATGTGTTCAACATTATCCATGTTGAGCATTTTTTTGGATAAACCAATCAGTGTTCCTCCGCCTACACCTGTACCGCCGAGGTATTCATTGTGTATAGAATCACCTGTCTTTTTTGAATAGACATTGGCTGTTCCTGTCCCCATGCTGACAACAATTGCTTCATTTAAACCGGACAGATATAGACCGCCGCTGCCGAAGCACTCGAATTCTGATGCGTTTTCGCATTTGAGACCATATATGGGTTTATCTATATATGATGATCCGACGCCTGTTATTACGACTTTATCAATGTCGCTGAGCCCAAGGGCATTTTCAGTGGTGAATTTTCCAAATGCTCCATATACTGAAGTGATTGGGTCATTCGCACTTACCAATGATGGTCTGAGCAGCGTGCCGTTCTTGGAAGCTACTATTTTGGTTGTGCTTCCTCCGACATCAATACCTATTATTGTTCTCATAATACCTCTCTGTTGACACTGGCATCCAATAATATTTTCTCGCACAAATCATCGTACTGAATATCAGCTGTCTTGGCAGCAAGAGGTACAAGACTTGTGTTTGTCATTCCGGGCAGGGCGTTTCCTTCAAGACA
This sequence comes from uncultured Ruminococcus sp., assembly GCA_902791785.1. Classification (GTDB taxonomy): domain Bacteria; phylum Bacillota; class Clostridia; order Oscillospirales; family CAG-272; genus CAG-841. Next base: position 26,675 of record CADAXH010000005.1, read on the forward strand.
ATAGAACTCATTTGTTTCTTCATCAAGAATAAAATCGAATCTTGAATAAGTAGTGAGTCTCATCGCAAAGAATGCGCGGACAGCAAGGCTCTTCAGCCTGGTTTCCTGTTCTTTTGTCAAGGGAGCAGGACATATCTCTTCTGTGGCGCCCGCCTGGTATTTTCTTTCATAATCATAGAATGCTGTTTTCGGAATGATTTCGATTATCGGAAGAGCCTCGCCGAACAATACTGCTACCGTGAATTCGCGACCCTTCAATTTGTCTTCTATGATTACTTTGTCATCATATTTGAATGCTTTTTCTATATTTTTTCTGAGTTCTTTTTCATTTTCTGCAAAAGAGACACCAACACTTGATCCGCATGAGCACGGCTTTATTACACAGGGATATTTTATTCCGAGCGGAATTGTCATTTCATCCAGGACCACATACTTAGCAGTCGGAATATTGTGTTGTTCCAAAACGGCTTTGGTCAATGACTTGTCCATTGAAACATGACATGCTTCAAATTTTGATCCTGTGTATTTCATGCCGAGCGATGTAAACAGCGCCTGGAGCCTTCCGTCTTCTCCCATGCCTCCGTGAAGAGCATTGTAGATAATGTCTGCATGTCTGCAAAGTTCGATGACGCCTCGTCCAATCAAACGTTCACCTTCGCCATATTTCTCTTTAAGTTTTTCAAGATTAGGAATTCTGGTGGATATTTCTTTTATAACTTCCTTGGTTTCCAGAGTAAATGCCTTTTCAAAATCACCTGTAAAGGGCATATACACATCAACTAGGGCGGTCGGATATCCTTTTCTTCTCAATGCTGCGGCAACAAGCGAACCGGTGACAAGAGAAACATCTCTTTCCGGGCTGTAACCACCCGCGAGTACTACTACTTTAATATCTTTTGACATGGCTGTTATTCCAATTCAAGAAGTCTTCTTGTTGCTGCGAGTTTTGCGCAGACTGCGAGTACGTCACATGCTTTTGCCAGATCTTCTGCACTTGCATAGGAAGGACAGATTCTGAGATTCTTGCTGTCAGGGTCTTTCTTATATGGGAATGTTGCGCCTGCACCCGTTATTTTCAAACCTGCTGCTTTGCAGAGGTTGAATGTGGTTTTTGCGGTGTTCGGGAATATGTCAAGTGAAATGAAGTAACCGCCGTCAGGTTCAGTCCATGTTGCTATTCCCGTGCCGTCAAAAGCTTCGTGGAATTTCTGTTCTACGAGTTCAAATTTGGGTTTAAGGATTGCTGCATGTTTCTTCATGTGTTCTCTTACATTTTCCGGGCTCTTCAGATACAGAACCTGTCTCATCTGATTGACTTTATCTGCATTGATGCTCTGAACAGACATGTGTTTAATTGCAAAATCTATATTTGCTTTGCTGGAAGCCATTACAGCTACTCCGGAACCCGGGAAAGTGATTTTTGATGTTGAGAAAAACTCATACACCATGTCTTCATTTTCAGTTCCGTTTGTATAGTCGAAAATGTTGGCAACTTCAGTAACTTTTCCGAAGTCATGATACAGATAAGCATTGTCCCAGAAGACTCTGAAGTCCTTTGCTGCGGGTTTCAGTTCAGCAATTCTTCTGACTGTTTTTTCGTCATATGTTTCACCCGTCGGATTTGAGTACTTGGGAACACAATACAATCCTTTTATTGTAGGATCATTTGCAACAAGTTCTTCAACCTGATCCATGTCAGGTCCGTGTCCCGTCAATCTTACGGGAATCATCGGGGTTCTGAACTCTTCACAAATTGCAAAATGTCTGTCATAACCGGGAGCAGGGCAGAGAATTTTTGCGTCTCCCTGTTTCATCCAGGACATTCTGTGCTCTCCGACTCCGAACAGCATACATCTTGCAAATGCATCGTACTGCATTGTAAGGCTTGAGTTGCCGCCCACAAGAATATTCTCTGCGGGAACTCCCAGAAGCTGACCGAATAGCTGTCTGGCCTCTTCAACACCCTGAAGCAAACCATAGTTTCTTACATCAAAACCGGTGCTTGAAATACACTGTGAACTTGAATTCAGTGCAGTAAAGAGTTCTTCTGACAAATCTAGCTGTTCTTTGCTCGGCTTACCTCTGGATAAGTCGAGAGAAATCCCGCTTTCGACTATTTCGTCATACTGTTTCTGAAGTTCCGAATTAAGCTGAGAAAGCTCTGCTTTGCTCATTTCTGAATACTGTTTTGCCATACTGTCCGCCTTATTAAATATCTGCATTTCCTGTTGTTCTCGGGAAGAGTTCAACGTCTCTGATGTTTGAAATACCTGTTACATACATTATGAGTCTTTCAAAACCAAGTCCGAATCCTGCATGATGTGTGCTGCCGTATTTGCGGAGCTCTGTATACCACCAGTAATCGTCAGGGTTAAGACCGAATCTTGTGTAAGCTGCTTCTAGCATGTCAAGTCTTTCTTCACGCTGTGATCCGCCAATGAGTTCTCCGATTCCCGGAACAAGCATATCTGCAGCGGCAACTGTTTTTCCGTCGTCGTTCAGGCGCATGTAGAATGCCTTGATTTCCTTCGGATAGTTGTACACGAATACTGGTTTTTTGAACACCTGTTCGCACAGATATCTTTCATGTTCGGTCTGCATATCGCATCCCCAGAAAGGAGTGTATTCGAATTTGACACCGCTCTTAAGGAGAAGGTCAATTGCTTCAGTGTATGAGACTCTTGCAAAGTCGTTTGAAACAACATTTGTCAATCTCTCAATCAGTCCGTTGTCTACAAATTTGTTGAAGAATTCAAGTTCCTGCTTGCAGTTGTCAAGAACATAACCGATTACGTATTTTGTCATAGCTTCTGCAAGCTGCATATCGTCTTCAAGGTCTGCAAAAGCGATTTCCGGTTCAATCATCCAGAATTCAGCGGCATGTCTTTGAGTGTATGACTTTTCTGCACGGAAAGTAGGTCCGAATGTATAAATCTTGGAATAGACCTGTGCCATTGTCTCGCCCTG